>JAAFHJ010000154.1 GCA_013298325.1 Myxococcales bacterium
TTCGACAGACGAACCAGCCCCGCAACGGTGACCACCCTCCCCGTGACGCCCGGTTCACAGGCGCGCCGTCGGCGGCCCGTCCGGATGACGCCGATTTCCGGAATCTGCTTCGATCCCCGTCGCTTCGGGGCATCGCGCACGCAGCTTCCGTTTCGGCCCAAAAACTGCAAGCGTCTCCCGGGGCTCGTGTGCCCTTCGGAGGATCTATGTCGCTCACCCATCGCCTCGCCTCGCTCGCTGCCGCACTTCCGTTGCTAACGGGATGCATGGCGTCGGGCTCAGGCTACATGGTCGTCGAACCGGCCTCCCAACCCGCCTATGCCGGCGCGTCCTATGCGCCACCGGCAGGCCCCGGCCCGGTCTATGCCGAATCGGGCACAACGACGGTCGTCCCTTCTGGAACCGCAGTAACCGTCGACGCGCAGAACGGTTCCACGGTGGTCGTCGAATACGCCGACACCGACCCGCGGGCGCTCACCGATTTCCGCGCCCCGCTGGAGCCCTACGGCACCTGGGTCGATGACGGAACCTACGGAACCGTTTGGGTTCCCCGCGCCGAGGTCGTCGGGTCCGACTTCGCCCCCTACGTGTCCAGCGGCCACTGGACCTACGGCGACGACTACGTTTGGGTTTCCGACTACTCCTGGGGCGCAATCCCGTTCCACTACGGTCGCTGGGTCTGGATCGCCGACCGCGGGTGGTCTTGGATTCCGGGGCGCCAGTATCGCGGAGCGTGGGTTTCTTGGCGCACCGGCCCCGATGGCTACGGCTACGTCGGCTGGGCTCCGATGGCGCCGAGCTGGTACTGGATGGGCGGCTCCGTCTACTACCCGACCTACTACCCGCCGGCCCCCTACGTGTTCTGCCCGACGGGGGACCTCTTTCATGGGTCGGTGGGCGGACGCATCGTTCGCGGTCCCGCCGTCGCAACGATCGGCTCAGGGACGTCGGCCTTCGGCGGGCGCACCGTTGCAGCACCAAGCGTCGACGGCAGTGGGCGGACGGTGGCGACGCCGAGCGTCGGGCCGGCGCCCAACCGCCTAGGGATCCCGAAGGCGCAGGTGACGGCGACGCCGATGAATCATCAGGGGCTGATGGAGGCCCAGTCGCTTGCAAGGCCGCGCCCGAGTGCACCGAGTGGTGCCTTCCAAGGCTCTGGATTTACAGGCGTTCCGACGCGTATCGATCACCCGGTAGCCGTCGCACCAAGCTTCGTTGGAGCCGGCGGAGTCGCCGTCGCCCCGCGTCCGGTCTTCACCGAACGCCCCGTCGCAACCGAGCGCCCCGCGTTTTCCGCGCCACGCCCGGAAAGTCGCCCCAGCTTCGGGTCGAGCGTCGGGTCGGGCTTCAGCCGTGCGACGCCGTCCTTCACGGCACCACGCCCGTCAACCTTCGGAAATTCCGGGTCTTCCCCAAGCTTCCACAGCTCCAGTACGCCGAGCTTTGGCAACTCAACGCCGACGTTCCGCAGCCCGTCTAGCACGAGCTCATCCCCGAGCTTTCGCAGCCCCTCGGTCGCCCCAAGCTTCCGCCCGTCGACCCCATCGACGTCGACGTCGCGTCCGAGCGTTCGCCCCTCTTCGTCCTCCACCTTCCGCCGCCGGTGACCGCCATGAACCGCATTGCCGCCCTCCTCGCCCCCGCGTTCTTTTCGCTTCTCGGCACCGGCTGCCTGATCGAAACCGGCGACCCCGCCCCCCTCGCGAACAGCGCCGAGCCGGCGCCACAACCGGCCCCATCCTCGCCCCAGGTGGCCGTCGTCGACCCCGACCGAACACTGACCGCAAAGGCCGGCGACGGCGTTGGCGTGTTCGTGGAATATCGCACCGGTGGCACCTGGACGATTTCGTGGACCTGCGACACGGCGCGCAGTTCGCAATCGTGCCCATTTACGATTCATGTCGCCGGGAGTGAACTCGCCCTGGTCGACAAGAGCATCTCGAAGGGGAGCGCATCGGCGACCGCCAGCGCTGTCGATGCCGCCTCGGAGACCGATTTTACCGTCGATTCAATGACGTTCCGGGGGAAACCGGGCGGGCGGATCCTCCTCGACGCGACTGTCGGGGGCCTCCACGACGGCAGCTACCTCTTCTTCGTGCAGGACGGAAAGGTCAACGGCGGCTACGCAGGGGCACTGTCCAACCCAATCTACCTGGAACCGAAAAAGCCTTAGTCACAAGCTTCGGCGATTCGAAAAGAGAGGTACTCGCTTTCAAGCGGGTGCCTCTCTTCTCTTTTCGGCGGTCAGAGCCCGAATTGACGTAGCTTTTTGTGGAGCCCTTCGCGGGTGATCCCGAGGGTCTTCGCCGTCGCCGTCTTGTTGTTTCCGTGCTCGCGCAGCGCCTCAATGAGGAGCCAGCGCTCCACCTGATCCATCTGCTCTTTGAGCGTCCCTTTTGCCGGTTTGATCCGCTCAAGGGTCCCCTCGACTTGGCGAACGCGCGGGGAGAGCAGATCGGGCGTGATGAACGCACCAATATCGACTTGAATCACGAGCCGCTGCACTTCATTCTGCAGCTCGCGCACGTTTCCGGGCCATGCGTAAGTCTGAAGCAAATCTAGCGTTTCTGCGGCAAACCCCTCACAAGGCTTCCCCATTTCCGCCGAGAACCGCTCGAGAAAATGCTTCGCAATCAATGGAACATCTTCCCGACGCTCCCGAAGCGGCGGCACGCGCAGGGGGAAGACCTTCAACCGGTAGTAGAGGTCTTCCCGGAAGCGCCCCTCGGCGACCTCTTTTTCGAGGTTTCGGTTGGTTGCCGCAACGATTCGGACGTCGACCTTCTTTTCGTGGACGGAACCGACGGGACGAATTTCCCCTTCTTGAAGGACACGGAGCAGCTTCGACTGAAGCGAGAGCGGCATTTCCGTCACTTCGTCGAGGAAGAGCGTCCCGCCGTCGGCAATTTCAAAGAGGCCGCGCTTGTCCTCGTGGGCGCCGGTGAATGCGCCCTTCTTGTGCCCAAAGAGCTCACTCTCCAGCAGATTCTCGGGCATCGCCGCGCAGTTCTGCCCCACGAAGAGCTTGTCACGGCGCCGCGAACGGTAGTGGACGCTCGCGGAGACCAACTCTTTGCCGACGCCGGTCTCCCCTTCGACGAGGACCGTCACCTTCGTGTCGACGACCTTATCGAGTTGCGCGAGGAGCTTGGCCATCGCCGCGCTATCCCCAATGATATTCGGGGTTTTGTCCCCGCGCGCCCCGGTTCGGCGCTCCTGCTCTTTCCCTTTCAGGAAGACGTTCTCTTTGCGCGCGCGCTCCTCGGCGGCACGCAACTTCCGCAAGAGCCGAGCATTCGCGAGCGAAAGCGAAGCGGCGTTCGCGAAGAGCGCCATCACATCGAGATCGGCCGCGGTGAACATCCCCGCGCTCTCGCGATGATCGAGCTGGATCACTCCGAGAATCTCTTCACCGCGCCACAGCGGCACACCCAACGTGGAGCGAATTTTCGCCCCCATGAGCGACTCCGAAGAACCGACTTCCGTCGGTGCGTCGGCCGCGAGCACCATCGCGCGCTCATCGACGACTTTTCGAAAAATACTTCGCGTAATCGGGATCGGCCCCGGGAGTGGCCCGGTGGCCGCTCGACTGCGCGTCAATACCGGTACATAGCCGCGCGCACGCGCACGCTCATCGTCACTTTCTTCCTCGCGAATCACGAGGGTGACGTGGGTCGCCTGTGGCACAAGGGCCAGCGAGGCATCGGCCAAGGCCCCAAAAAGATCGGGTAGTTCAGTTACCGAACCGACGCGTTTTTGCGCCTCGTAGAGCGCCTTCAAGCGCGGAGCATCACGCTCCATCGATCGCTCGGCGTTCGGCGCAACATCTTCGATCTTTTTTACGGCGAAAATCGTGGCGTCGACGCTGTCTTCGCCGAGGCGGACCTCCAAGAATACCCCACGCCCTTCGGCGCCGAGCTCAAGGACGTCCCCATTGAAAAGCGGGGCACGACGACCGTTACTCTCATCAAGAGCGATCGTCGTGCCTGCGCGGAGAATGCGTGTTCCGTTCGTCGAATTGCGGTCAATCGCGAGGAAGCCTTCCGTGCTCCACACAATGTGGAGGTGCTCGGAAGAGACGATGCCGTCGGGGAGAACGACGTCGTTCTCCGGCTGCCGACCGATACGCACCGTGTCTTGAGCGAGCGAAAACCGCTCGCCGTTCTTCTGCCCGCCGCGGACCGCAAGGCGAATCACAGGGCGCGCGCCCGGAGCTTCGCCGCGATTTTCACCAAGGTGTCATCGCTCGGGGCAGGAGACTTCACATTCGCCTGGACGATTTTGTCCATGGTATTCGCGATTTGCGCGTCGCCCTTCGGGGCGAGGTGGTCGATGGCCAGCGCAAGGGCGATGCGAATTGCATCGTCCTTGACCGTCTCAAGCTTGCCGCCGAGCGTGGCGCGGGTCGCGTCGTTGCCGAGCGCCGCAGCCATGTAGGTCGCCTTCACAAAGCGGAATTTCTGGTCGGGGGCGCCGACGATCGGCTCGTCGAGGACCTTTGCGTAACAGGCGGCGTCGCTCTTGCAGCTATCGACGAGCTTGGCTGCGGTCGCGAATTTCGCCTTGTCGGCGGGGAGCCCGAGCTTGTTCACGGCGTCTTCGGCTGCCTTCTTCTGGCTGTCGTCGAAGAGCCGGAGGATCGTGTTGGTCGCATTCCCCTTGATCGCTTCGGCGGTCCCTTCGGAGGCCTTCGTCGTCGTCCCTTCTTTGATGGCCCAATCGACGATTTTCACGTCGTAGAGGTTCGCCGACACGTTCATCAGCGTCCCCTTCGCGGCCTGCGTCTGGAGGAGCGTTTCATCGCCGATCTTCTTGTAAACATCCAAGAAAGCGGTCTCGGCCTTCGGGTCGCTCGGAAAGTTGACGAGCGAGAGCGCCATGCCGGCGAGTGCGGCGTCGTTGTCGATCTTCGCGAAGGACGCGACCACCGCGTCGCGGCCAGCGGCGGTGCCGACGTTGCCGAGAGCATCGGCGATGAACGTGTAAGCGACCTTATCGGGCGACTTGGCGATGGCGGCGGCGGCCGCTTCGTCGGTGCCGTTCAGCGCCGCAATGAGCGCCGTATCGGCCTCCTTGGGAATTCCGCGAAGCGCGTTGACGGCGGGGCCACGAAGTTCCCCCTTTGCCGGGTCGAGAAGTACCCCGACGAGGGCCTTCGCCGCGCTCGGCTCCTTGAGGTCGGCGAGGACGCGGATGCTTACGAGCTGCCAAAAGTAGCAGTCGCTCTTCGCTTTGTCGTCGTAGGGCGTTTCGATTTTCGCAATCGCCTTGCGCGCAAACGACGGGCTCTTCGCCGAGCGGACGGCATCTTCGAGAGCCTTGTACGCCTCGCTCAACTTCGTTTGAGAGATGCGGAACTTCGCAAAGCAGTCCCAAAGAGCATCAAGGACGACCGGGTCTTTGACTTTGCCATCCTTGAGGAGCTGCGCGAGCGATTGTGCAGCATATTTCACATCTTCATCGCTCTTGTTCGGCTCCCACTCCTTGAACGCCTTCTGAAAGAAGGGGGCGGTGCGCTCGTCGCGGAAGTCGGCCAAAGCCTTCGCGAGGTCTTTGCGGCTCTTCTCATCAAGACCCCCTTTTTCGTAGGTCTTCACGAGCGGCACGATGATCACATCATCAATCGCTTTGACTTTGGGGTCTTCTTTGTTCCCCTTGGCGGTCGTCATTGCATCTTCGTGGAAGAGGCTGAGACGCTTCACCGCCGCCGTCCGCTGGGCCGGATCGTCGAGACGCTTGACCCACGTGGCCGGATCCTTTTCGTCCGCGCAGCCAACGACGAGAGCGCTCGAGGCGAGCAGGGCGACGGGCAACGCGGCACCAAGCCGTGCTGCGAGGGCGTACCGAACAACGAGCGGGCTCAACGATTTCATGAGTGGGTCTCCTGGACGACCTGCGCCGGACGGGGCGACGGGCGGCGCGAGGGTAGGCGGCCGCCTTCCGCGCTGTCAACGAAGCGATCGGAACGAACCCTGAAAAAATCCAGGGTGACGCGAAGCGCCAGGCCATCAAATCGTCGTCTCCGAGGAACGGTTTCGCACAAAAAAACGGACGCCGCGTTCCGCCCGGGCGAACGCGCAAGCTGCTAGTACGTCGGCGTGCCCGCCCCTACCGCCCCCTCCGTGCTGCCGACCGCCCTCGGCGTCGCGTCGGTCGCAGCCGCAGGGATCGCCGGACTGTCCTGGGTTCTTCATCATTTTGCCCCGACGACCGCAGCGCTGCCGGCCCTCTTCGTCGCCCTCGACCTCGTCCCGACGGCGGTCGCCGCGACTCTCGGTGGTGCGCCGTCCCCAGAGAATTTGCTGCCCGTCGCGAGCGGAGCGCCCCAAGGCGTTTCGGTGCTGGTGGCCGCCTTCAATGAAGAAGCGTGCATTTTGCAAACTCTCGCGAGCCTCCAGCGGCAGGCAACACCGACCTTCCCCGTCGAAGTGATCGTCGCCGATGACGGATCGACCGACGGTACCGCCGAACGCGTCGAGCACCTTGCCGCGACCATCCCAGCCGACGGGCCACTCTCTTTGCGCCTTCTTCGGCTCCCTCATTCGGGAAAAGGGGGCGCTCTCAATAGCGCCCTCGCCGCCGCCACCTATCCGGTAGTTGTCACCGTCGACGCCGATACCGAACTCGACGCCGAGGCCCTTCGCCGCCTCGCCGCGCCGTTTGTGGAGCCGGCGGTCACGGCGGCGGCCGGTGCGGTCGTCGTCCGAAACGCACACGGCTTTCTGCTCCGCCATCAGTTCGTCGAGTACCGAAAGAACACGCTCCTCCGCCGCGGATGGTCGGCGCTTGGCGCGCTGGATCAGGTTCCTGGGGCCTTTGGCGCCTACCGGGCCGCCGAGCTCCGTCGGGCGGGCGGCTTCCCAACCGACTCGCTCACGGAAGACTACGAAGCCATTTTCCGCCTCCGCGCACTCGCCGCCGGCGAGGGGCGAAAGGTGCAGATTCCCACCATCGCCGACGCGCGCGCCTACACGGAAGGGCCAGCCACACTCGCCGGTTTCGTCCGCCAGCGCACGCGCTGGTTTGCCGGTTTCCTCAGCACGCTTTTTCGGTTTCGCGGATTGATTTTCGCAAGCAATGCAGGTTCTTTCGGCCTCCTAAAACTCCCTTTGAAGCTCGTCGATGCCGCGCTCCCCGTCGTCGGGCTTCTGGCACTTCTTCAACTGCTCGTCGGCGTCGCATTCGGTACCCATAACCCGCTGCCGTTGCTCGCATTTCTTGCGTTTCGTGCGCTGACCGACGCCGCGATCTACCTACGCGCACAACGCCTCGCGGCGGGTGACCCGCGCCCAGCTCCCCCCCTCGCCGTCGCCAACGCGCTGGCGGAGCCGTTTGCGTTCGCGTGGCTGAAAATGCTCGCTGTTCAGCGAGCGTACGTCTGGGCGGCGAGGCGCACGGAAACCTGGGAACCGTCACGAATTTCCCCGGTAGAGATCGGCCACTAGACCGATTGTTAGCCGATGATCATCGCTTCCGAGAGCAGCTTCCCTTCCCGGAAGCGGCGTAGGTTCCAGCGCTCAAGGAGCGGCGTCATTTGCCCCGTGGCGATGTGCTCGGCGAGGAGCCTTCCAATGACCGGCGCCATCATGAAACCGTGCCCCATAAACCCGGAAGCTTGGAAAAAGCCGTCGATTTCATCAATCGGACCAAACACCGGATTCTGATCCGGCGTGAGGTCGTAGCAACCGGCCCACTGGCGGAGCACTTTGACGTCGGCGAGGCGCGGAACGGCGCCGACGAGGCTGCGCCCGTAGCGGGCGAGGAAGGTCGTCGACGAGGTCTGGACGAGGCCGTGGGGGGCGTAGTCATTGCCAATTCCGCCGACGATTTCGCCGCGCGTCGACTGGCTGAAGTAGAGGCCGTCGTCGAGATCGGCGACGAGGGGCCCGAGCCACGGCTTCAGCGGCTCCGTGGAGCAAATTTCGTGGCGGTGGGGGCGGTTCGGGAGCGGGACGCCGACCATTGCGGCGAGCTCCGGAGACCAGGCGCCGGCGGCGTTCACCACGGCGCGCACGGGGAGCCGCTCGGTCGCCTTTGTGCCCGTCGACGTCAGGACCGCCTGCGTGATCCGACGACCGTCGGTTTCGAGGGCATCGACGCGCGTATGTGTCCGAATTTGTGCGCCAAGTCGGGATGCCTGTTGGGCATAGCCCCAGACGAAAGGCCACGGAAAGACGACGCCGTCATCCGGGTTCCATGCGGCGGCGACGACCCCCTCGGTCGCGAGCTCGGGGACGATTTTCCGCGCGCCGACGGCGTCGCGAAGCTCGGTCCGATTCCCGAGGGATCGTTGCATTTTGCAACTTTCCTCGAGGACGCGCGCCTTCTTCGCGTCGCGGGTGAGGAAGAGATAGCCGCCCCGTCGGAACCAGACGTTGATGCCGTGGTCGCGCGCGAAGCTTGCGCAAAGCCGCAGCGATTCCTGCATGATTTCAACGTTAACCGCCGACGACCACTGGGCGCGCACGCCGCCACCGTTGCGGCCGCTCGCGCCGGCGCAGAGGTAGTCCTGCTCGACGACGACGACGTTCGGCGTCCCGAGTTTGGCGAGGTGGTAGGCGATCGACAGGCCGACGATACCGCCGCCGACGATGAGGAGCGCCTCGCCGCTCACGACCGAATCACCTGCGCCTCACGGAGCGCCTTGAAGCGGGCAAGCACGGTGGCGTGAAGAGCCGGGTTGGCAGTGACGATGCCCCGCTCGTTGTCGATGTCGGTCGTCCGATAATCGAAGCGATTTCCATCGGTATCGGTCATCGCGCAACCGGCGGCGACCGCGATCGCTTCCGGCGCGCAGGTGTCCCAGCGCTTCCCGGCCCGCGACGGATGAATGAAGAGATCGGCCTCCCCTTCGGCGACGAGCACCGCCTTGATGCCGGCGGAACCGCGAGGAATCAAATGGCGAAGTCCGAACGCACGAATGCGGGAATCCCCCTCGGGCGTCCGGTGGGAACGGGAAAGGACCAAACGGGCATCATCGAGGGCCGTGACGCGACTCGGCGTCAGCGGAACGTCGGAACCGCCGACGCGGCAGAAGGCGCCAATGCCGTCACCCCCGAACCAGACACGCTGAAGGGCCGGCGCCGCAACCACGCCAAGAATCGGGACACCGTCCTCGACGAGCCCGATCATCGTGGAGAAATCGCCGTGCTTGCCGATGAACTCCTTCGTGCCG
>JAAFHJ010000155.1 GCA_013298325.1 Myxococcales bacterium
TCCCGTGCGCGCCGTTTCCTCACCGCCGTTGGCGGTTCCGGGCGGACGCGCACCCGCAGAAGCCCAGCTACGTGCACTCTGCACACGTACCCGATGGCCCGCATTTTTGGCCGCCGCCGCCAATGCCGCGCCGACTTTCCCACGCCCAAGAATGAAGACCTTCACGGCGCTTGGTAGAGCGCGCGATCGGCGATCCGAGCAAGCACCTTCCGCGGCACCCAGGCGGTGAGGCGCGGATCGTCGGGGGCGGCGGCGAGCAGGGCGCGGACCAGCGTGCTCGAGACCTCCGGGAGCACCGGGGGCGGCGCGTCGGCGTGATCGACGCCGGCCCGTCCAAGCACAATGGGAGGCGCGAGCGCACAGACGTCGCCCCAACGGTGCCATTTGGGCGCTTCGACGAGGATGTCGGCGCCGACGAGGAGACGCAAGGAGTCGTTCGGATACTTCGTTTGAAGAAACTCGAGTAAATCTAACGTACGCCCCTCACCGGGCCCCCTACCCTCCGAAAGACGCTGCGTGACGATCTCTTCTTCCGCGCGGGAAATCTCGACGTTTGCAACGCCTTCAAAGGCCAATTCGCACAAAGCGAGACGCTCCTCAAAAGGGGCAAGCGCTTTTCCGAAAGGGTGACGAAAGGTCGGAACGACGAGAATCCGTGCGGTTTCAATCGTTGCTTGAGCGACGACGACCGCGAGCAAATGCGCGAGATGGGGCGGGTTGAAGCTTCCGCCAAAGACGATCGTTGCAGGCACCGGGTTTCCTCGGCGGTCGTCAGCCCGGTTCACGGACGCGGAGCGGCAGGAGCTCTTCGCGGAGCGAAAGGTTGAAGCTTGCGTCGTAGAAGCTCACGGTGAGGTCGGGGCCGTCGTCGTCGAGCACCGCAATGCCGCCGCCGGGGCAGCCGAGGGGGCCGGGGGAGAGAAACCAACGAGCCCCGATCTTTCGGACGGTCGGTGAGCTCCCGTCGCCGTAGATCAGAATGTTCGCCGCGCGCGCGGTGTCGTCTTCGAGCTGGCGGCGGTCGTTCGTCAACAACACCATGCGCTCGCCAACCTGTTCGACCGCGCGGAGCGTATCTTCGGGCAAGCTCTCAAGCGCTCGCAGCCGGAGGCGAGCCCGTTCACCGTGCACGTACGCGTCGACGGCGGCGGCAGTCCCCCCGACGGCGAGTGCGGCGGCCCGTTCCCAGCTTCCGTCATCGCTTGCGTCGTCGCCGACGATCTTCCGTGCCCAGGCGGCGACCGCTTTGTCAAGGGTACCGTCGCCGTCCAAATACACGACTTTCCACGCTTTTGCCTGGCGCAACAGGAACTCAGCCGCGCGACCCAGTTGGTTCACGTCGCCGGAGGACGGGCCGAGGATGCCGAGTTTCATGACGCGCCTAGGCATCTTCGTCGAAACCCCGCGGTTTTGGAACGACGCATTTCCGAAGTTCGACGATGCGATTTTGTGGGGCGGCTCGGCGGTGGGGAACCCGGAGTTGCGTGCAGAGGCCGCGCGCACCGACGCAACGTCGATTACCGTTCACGGAATGTCCGCCCTGTTTACGCGTCGCACGTTCCTTGCGCAGGCTTCCGTGGCCGCGGTTGCCGGCTGTACAACAACCCCCGCTCAACGAGGTAATCCAGTCATGTCGCAGGCACGTGCTGTAAAAGAAATTCTAGCGGGAATGCCGACGAGTGACGGCGCGGGGGTAAAACTGACACGTGTGATTGGCCAGCCGCGGCTTCGGAATCTTGATCCATTTTTGATGCTCGATCGCTTCCACTCGGACGATCCAAACGCCTACATCGCCGGGTTCCCGACGCATCCCCACCGCGGCTTCGAGACGGTGACGGTGATGCTAAATGGGCGAATGCGCCACGAAGATAGTCGCGGTAATAAAGGACTTATTCAAGGGGGCGGAGTCCAATGGATGACCGCCGGACGTGGAATCCTTCATTCAGAGATGCCTGAGCAGGATCGCGGCCTGATGAGCGGATTCCAACTGTGGATCAATCTCCCAAAAGAGGAGAAAATGTGTGATCCCTTCTACCAGGATCTGCAGCCGGAAGCGCTCGCCGCACCGGGCGCCGCCCCCATCAAGACGACCGACCTCGACGGCAAAGGCGCTGCGCGGGTCGTCTCGGGCGACCTGTTCGGCGTCCACGGCCCGGTACGGAACCGCGCTGCGGAGCCGCTGCTCGCCCACGTCGTCCTCCAGGCCGGCCACAAGATCGACGTCCCGACGCCGGTAGGCCACACCGCGTTCTTTTTCGTCAACGAAGGCTCGGTGAAGATCGGCGAAAAACTCATCAAGCGCGCGGAGATCGCGCTCCTCGATGCTGGCGAGCGCATCGTCCTCGAAGCAGGCGACCAAGGGGCCCAGCTCCTCCTCGCCGCCGCAAAGCCCTTCGGCGAGCCGATCGTCCAGCACGGCCCCTTTGTGATGACGACCGCGGAGGAGATCGACCGCGCGATCTACGACTACCGTCGAGGGACCCTCGGGCGCGATTGATGCGGTAGAAGGCGGCCATGGCCGAACAGACCGGGCGCGCAGGGGCCGAAAAAACGGTGGCGTTCACCTTCGATGGGGAGCCCGTAACGGGGCGTCTTGGTGAGCCGCTCGCGGTGGCGCTTGTACGTGCAGGATACATAAATCTCGCACGCAGCCCGAAGTTTCACCGGCCGCGGGGCCCCTCCTGCCTCCGCGGCGGCTGCGACGGGTGTGTCCTCCGCGTCGACGGCGTCCCAAACGTCCTCTCGTGCTTGGAGCCGGTCCGTGACGGGGTCCGCGTCGAGTCGCAAAATAGCGCGCTCACCCGCCGATTTGATCCCTTGCGCGGCGCCGACTTCACCTTCCCCAACGGCTTCAATCACCATGATTTCCTTGCAGGAATTCCGATCGCCGAAGACCTGCTCGCCGCCTTCGCCCGAAAAGTCGCCGGCCTCGGTCACCTCCCCACGGAGCCTGGTTCCGTCCGCGAAGCGACCGTCGAGACGACCGATGTGCTCGTCGTCGGCAGTGGCCCCTTCGGTCTCGCGGCAGCGCGGGCGGCGGCGAGCGCCGGCTTGCAGAGCATCGTTGTCGATGACGCGGTCGCCCCAGGCGGCGTCCTCCGGGCGTTCCCGGCGCGCGATCCACGGGCAGCATACTTGCATCCTGCACCGAAAGACCTGCGCGTCGGCGCGACGGTCGTCGGCATCTACGATCCCGACGGAAAACCGCGAGCTCTCCTGCTCGCGCGCGACCGTGGAGCCTCGCTTATCTATCCAAAATGGTTCGTTTTTGCGACGGGCAACCACGACGCTACGATCCCCTGCGGCGACGAAGACCGCCCCGGCGTCTTCTCGGCGCGCGCCGCAGGAATCCTCGTCGAAGCCGGTGTCGTCCTCCAAGAGCCGGTGCTTGTGGCTCCGCGTGGCGCGACCGAACTCGGGCGCTCGGTCGCCGAGAGGCTCGGCATTACGGTGATTGAAAAGGGCGTTTCAGAGGTCCTCGGCCTCTCCGAAGTGCGCGGAGTGTCCTTCGAAGATGGAACGACGCTTTCGGCAAAAACGGTAATTGTGGATGTGCCTCCTGCGCCGGCCCACGAGCTGCTCGCCGAGGCCGGTTTTGCCGTCGTTCTTGGCGAAGCAGGCTTTCTCCCAGCAGGAAATTCGCTTGTAAGCCGCCGGAATTGCTTCCTCGCAATCGGCGGAGCGAACGGACGCGCGCTCGGTGAGGTCGCCGCGACAGAGGCGGCACTTGATCGGATCTTCTCGGAAGCTTCAGTCGTCGACGAGGGGGCCGAAGAGAAAAATTCCCCCGGCGACGGCGAGCACATCAAACACACCAAGTAACAGAAAATAATCAGAGAGTTCGCGGAGCGTCGCGCCGTCGAAGAGCTCTTTTGTTCCGGCGACCCCCGACAGGAGGACCGGCGACAGAAGCGGAAACAGCACCGTCGCCAACACAAGATCGCGGGCGCGCGTGCGCACGGTCATCGCGCCGAAGAGCGTCCCGAGGCCGGCGATGCCGATCGATCCTGCGAGGAGGAGCGGGAGGAGCCGCGGCGCGATCGCAAGGAGATCGAGGTGGAACAGGAGCGCCACTGTCGGCACGATCACCGCTTCCACAGCGAGCAAAAAGAGAAGGACTCCGGCACCTTTGCCGAGAAAAAGCGCAGCGCGCGGGATCGGCGCCACAAGGAGCCCGACGAGCGCGTTCTCCTCGCGCTCCCGCTGCCAGGTGCGGCCAAGGGCGAGGACCCCCGAAAAGGCGATTGGAATCCAGATCGCTCCGGGGGCGGTGTGCTCACCGTCCAGAAAAGCGACCGACGCCATGACCGTCACAAGCAGCGCGAAAAAGCCTGCGGTTGTGAGGATTTCCTTCGTGCGCCACTCGATGCGGAGGTCCTTCGCGAAAACGGCCGCGGCCGCCCCCAGAAAAGAGGGCGGCCGAGGCGGAGCAGGGCGAACGACCGTTGCGGTCAAAGGCCCTTTTCTTTGGCAAATTCGTTGGCCAAGATCGTCGCCGCTTCGAAAGATTTCGTAAAATCTTCGATGATCTTGCTCTCAATCATTCCGCCGACCATGAAGATTTTCACGTCGACCTGGAGCTTCGCGCAGCGGTACAGCTTGCCGCCGACGCTCTCGACCCACATCTCGCCACGCACGTTGGACTTGTCGGCGGCGGTGCTGGAGTGGACGACGAAGGAGTAGCGCTTCGTGCCCTTGTCGAAGGTGCCTTCTTCTTCGTAATTGAAGGAGTTTCCGGCGATCTTCTTCACCGGACCGGGGAGCGCGTCGACGGGCGGCGAGATGCGAACACGACGGGAAAGCTTCGTCCCCTCGTCCTTCTGCCAGAGGCTCTCGTAGCCGGGGAACTTGAGCTTATCGAAAAAGAGTCGACGATTGTATTCGGTGTCGAAAAAGCAGTTGGCCCAATAGGCCTCTTCCGACATGTGAATTTCGCCGCGCAGATTCGCTTCCGCCATGGTCGTCCCTCGTCCTCTGGGTAGCAGCGGCGAGTGCCGCTGAGGTTACGTTGAGCGGCGCAAGCTACCGGAACCGGGCGCGCTTGAGGCAGACAAAACAGCAAAAACCCCGCATCCTCGGCGACCGAGGGCGGGGTTTCGCGAGGCGCCGTTCTCCGATCCGGCGTCGCGCCGGGCGGAGAGAAACGCGACTCAGGCCTTGGCGGCGACGCGCTTCTTGGCCGAGGTGTACTGGTCGAAGAGGCGCGGGATCGGGAACGCCTCGAGGCGGGCCTTGTAGCCGGCGTCCTTGGTGCGCTTCTCGGTCTCGAGGATCGCGGCGATGAGCTTCTCGCGGCTGCCGAAGACCTTCTTCACTTCCGTGAAGACGCCGTGGAGGCGGAGGAGCTTCGCGTTGGAGACGTGGGCGAGGCCTTTGCCTTCCTGGGCGCGGCCGAGCCAGAGGGCGTTGTCGTCGGCGAACGCCTGGACGGCGGCGACGAGCTTCGTCTTGTCGCCAAACTTATCTTTCACGAGCGCGAGGGGGGACTTTGCCATGAGAAACTCCGTATTTAGGAGGTGGTGCTCCGGATGACCGAAGCGGCGGGGATACCGGGAAAAGGTCCAAAATCGGAACCCTCTCCAGGGACTGGCGCGCTTAGCGGAGGTTGCCGCGGCGCGCAAGAGTGTCGTGGGCGGCGGAAGCAAGAAACCCCGAGGCTTGCGACCCGGGGTTTCTGACGGAGGGGTGCCGAATCACTCGCCGGAGGAGGCGCCCATGAAGCCTTGGCCTTCGGGGACCTCAAACATGCCGGGCATCCGCTCGACTTCGCCCGTGGGGAGGTCGACGGTCGAGATCGGCTCGACCCCTTCCAGGTTCGCGTGGACCGAGCGCGGGGCGACGCCAGAGCCGCCCATCGTGAGCGCTTGGAGGGCGGCGAGGTTGCCCTGGAAGTAGTTGTCGTCGACCCTCGTCGCGATGCCGTTCACCTTCTGCTTGTCGGTGTACTGCCAGAAATTCCAGGAATTATAGCCCGTGGGCATGCTCGGACAGGTGGCGCCGTAATTCGCAACCCAGAGCACGTAGCCGGAGAGGCCCTTGGCGATGACGTTCGACATGCCGGCCGCCGTGTAGAGGATCGGCTTCTTGCCGGTCTGGGCGGTGACGTAATCGAGCCACTGTTTGGCGCGCGCGGCGACCGTGCTCGACGAGACGCCGTCGGTCACTTCCAGATCGAGGACCGGCGGGAGGTCGGTCTCTTTGAGGCCGCCGGCGGCCTCGAGGGCATTGAGGACCTTCTGCGCCTGCGCGATCGGATCCGACTTCGGCCGGAAAAACTGGTAGCTGCCGCGGACGAGGCCGGCGTTCTGGATCGCTGCGTAATTCTTCGAGAAGTACTCGTCGACGGAGGCGTTTCCGTCGCTGATGCGCGCAAACGCGAAGGTCCGCCCCGAGGCGGCGACCTTGGCGAAGTCGACGTTCCCCTGCCACTTCGAGACGTCGACACCTTTCAGGGTGCTCGTCGTCGCGCAGACACGCAGTTCGTCGACGTCGCTCGTGACGAAGGTCGGCCCGGTCTCCTGGGAACACCCAACGAGCCCCGCAAGGGAGACGGTGACGAGGGCCAATGCCGCTGCGAGTTTTCCGTCCAAGCGCTGAACCTTCATGGCTTTTCCTTTTAAGAGGCCGCGTCGTGCCTCTTCGTCGGGCGGATGATGCTCGAATGAGACGAAAAGGGCCAAGAAAATCTCACAAGCGCGTCTCAATCGGTCGCCAAATGTAGGATGCGGTCCAAATGCGACAGAATCTACGAAGGTAGGGGCGCGTCCGTGGTTCGTCTCCGTCCCAAGGAACGACGCAGTGAGTCGCGCGGCCTCTTTTTCTTTCCCGCGGCTTTCACTAAGGTCCGGCCGATTCGTGAGTCGACCCGCGCCAAAGCGCCTGGGCACTTGAGCGTTCGGCAACCTCCGGCGCCGCGAATCATCGGAACCGCGAGGAGACGTCATGGCGAAAAAAAGCACGGTACGTAGCGAAAACGGCAAAGTCCGCCGGGTGATCGTGGTCGGCGGAGGCCTCGCGGGGCTGATGACGGTCATCAAGCTCTGTGAAGCAGGCGTCCCGGTCGATCTGTTCTCGCTGGTCCCTGTGAAGCGCTCCCACTCGGTCTGCGCACAGGGCGGCATCAACGCGAGCGTCAACACCAAGGGCGAAGGGGACTCGCCGCGCGTCCACTTGGAAGAGACCGTCTACGGTGGCGACTTCCTTGCGAATCAGGCCCCCGTCAAGGGCATGGCCGACGCCGCCCCCGGGATCGTCCACATGCTCGACCGCATGGGCGTCCCCTTCAATCGGACGCCGGAAGGGCTCCTCGATTTCCGCCGTTTCGGCGGGACGCTCTTCCACCGCACCGCCTTCGCTGGCGCCACGACCGGCCAGCAGCTCCTTTACGCCCTCGACGAGCAGGTCCGGCGCTACGAGACCGAGAACGTCGAAGACGAAAAGGGCATCGTCATCAAGGGCGAGAAGATGGTCCGGAAGTTCGAATTCTGGGACTTCCTCTCCCTCGTCCAGGACGAGAACGGCCGCGCGGTCGGTATCGTCGCTCAAGACCTAAAGACGATGGATATCGAGGCGTTCCCCGGTGAGGCCGTCTGCCTTGCGACCGGCGGTCCCGGCATCGTCTTCGGAAAGAGCACGAACTCGGTCATCAACACGGGGACGGCGGCAGCGGCCGTCTACCAGCAGGGTGCCTGCTACGCGAACGGTGAATTCATTCAGATTCACCCGACGGCGATCCCCGGCGCCGACAAGCTCCGCCTCATCTCCGAAAGCGCCCGCGGCGAAGGCGGCCGCGTGTGGGTTCCGAAGGATCCGAAGGAGAGCCGCCGCGGCAAGGACGTCCCCGAGAAGGACCGCGACTACTTCCTCGAAGCGAAATACCCGGGCTACGGCAACCTCGTCCCCCGCGACATCGCCGCCCGCGAGCTCTTCCTCAAGTGCTTCCACGACGGCAAAGGCGTTTACAACGCGAAGTCGGGCAAGAACGAGCTTGAGGTCTACCTCGATCTCACCCACATCGGTGAGGAGACGCTCCGCCGTAAGCTCGCGGGTATCCTCGAGATTTACGAGAAGTTCGTCGGCGAAGACCCCTACCACAACCCGATGCGCGTCTTCCCCGCCGTCCACTATTCGATGGGCGGCCTCTGGGTCGACTTCGAGCGCCGCGAAAGCGATGGCGGCGTCGTTCGCGGCTCCGCACGCAACCAGGCGACGAACATTGAAGGTCTCTACGCGGCCGGCGAAGTCGACTACCAGTACCACGGCGCCAACCGCCTCGGCGCCAACAGCCTCCTCTCCTGCATTTACGCGGGGATGGAAGCCGGCCCCGCCATGGCAACCTACATCCAGACCCTCAACAAGAGCAGCAACGACCTCTCGTCGTCCCTCTTTGAGAAGGCCGAGAAGCGCGAAAAGACCAACTACAACGCGCTCTTGAAGATGGACGGCAAGGAAAATGCCTACCAGCTCCACGACGAGATGGCGCTTTTGATGCTCCGTGATTGCACGATTGAGCGCCACAACGACACGCTCGATAAGGTCATTGAAAAGATCGACGAGATCCAGGACCGCTTCAAGAACGTCGGCGTCACCGACACCGGCGCTCGCGCGAATCAGGGCGCCCAGTTCCTCCGTCATTTCAAGAACATGACGACGATCGCCCGCGTCATCGCGACCGGCGCACGCAACCGCGACGAGTCTCGCGGCGCCCACTACAAGCCGGCTTTCAAGACCCGCGACGACGAAAACTGGCAGCGCACCACGCTCGCGTTCCACGCCGAGCAGGGCAACGGCCGCAGCGAAGTGAAGTTCGTTCGCGAGTTCGACTACACGGTCGCAGCCACCTCTCTCCACGCGACCGACAAGGTCGACATCTCCCTCGTGGCGCCGCGCGCGCGCAAATACGAGACCGCCGGCGCCGCTTCGGCGGCCGCGACCGGAAACCTCGAAGACAAGAAGAAGGACGCGCAGGCTCACGCCTGATCGGAGGAGAAATCAATCATGGGAAGCAAAACCGTTCGCCTGAAAGTTCTCCGCCAGGATCACCCCAGCAAGCCGGAAACGAAGCGCTGGGAAGAGTTCGAAGTACCCTGGGAACCGCAAATGAACGTCATCTCGGCGCTCATGGCGGTGCGTAAGAATCCGGTCACCGTCGAAGGCAAGAAGAC
>JAAFHJ010000156.1 GCA_013298325.1 Myxococcales bacterium
AGACGACGACCCACGACCGCGGCATCGCCATCCGCTCGTAGACGGAGGTGACTTTCTTCTTGCAAAGCGGGTGGTTCGGCCAGGGATCGACGCAGGAACAGCACGTATTTGCATGAGGTTCGATGTCGATGGCGATGCCATAGACGTGGTTCGAGACCTCCACCCCCCGATAGGTGTTCTTGTAGCGGAGGCCGCCCATGCTCTTCGGGTGGTACTCGCTGGCGACGCCGGAGGCCTCCAGCGCCTTGTCGACACACGCGAGCGCGATGCCGACTTTGTCATTCACGAGGGCCGACATCCCCTGGAAGTGGACCGTCTTCGCGTAGAAGGTCGGCGGGTGCTTGTTGTCCTTCGCGCTGCCGAAACCGTCGAACTTCCCGTACTTTTCCGTACGGTAGTCGATCGCCTTCTGGAGGAGCTTCCGCCCTTCCTTCGCCGCTTCCTTGTCGTTCCCCGTGGGGAACCAGTTGCTCCGGATCAAGAAATCCTGGGGCTTCTGGCGCTTGCACAGGTGCTCGGTGCCGTCGGCGAGGGTGATTTTCACGTCCGGGTCGTTGATCGCCGGCCCCTGCGCGGTGGTGTCGGGCGCACGTTTTTGAGCAAACGCGGCGGTTTCGAGGGAAGCCGAAACTGGAAGAGCAAGGGCGAGGGCGAACGGAACGACGGCAGACCGCATAGTGGCCGGGGTCCTAGCACGGCGACGGTAGGATGCATGTTTTTGCGCGGCGGAAGGCGGCCGTGGAAGTGGGTCTCCGCCCAAAACGGCAACCGGCACTGAACAAGCGATCCATTTTGCTTGCATCTGCGCGAAGGAGGACTAAGAGGCCGCTCCCTCGCGCTGCCTTCCGACGCGCACCTCCTTCTTATGAGCACCCACGAATTCTCCATCTCGGTCACCGACCTCGACGCCGGCGGAAAAGACGCTGCGTTCGTCGTGCGTCCGGCCTGGGTTCGCGGCGCCCTCGAAGGCTGCGAAGCGACGACCCAGGGGGCCGATGGCTCCATCACGGTGCGCGTTTCGAAGAGCGACGCCGACGTGATCGTCGCCGGGACCCTCGACGTCCCCCTCACGATCCCCTGCGCGCGCTGCCTCGAGCCGGTCGATTTCCGCGTCTCGAAGCCGATCGCCGCGATCGCCGTCCTGCCGAAGAAGGTCGCCCCCGCCGGCAGCGACTATGAATTTACCGCCGAAGAGGCGGATATGATCCCGTACGACGGAGAAAACGTCGTACTCGATGACCTGGTGCGCGACGAGCTTGTGCTCGAAACGCCCATGTACCCCTTGTGTTCCGAAGATTGCCCAGGTATAGCGGCCCCTCTCGGCTCGTCCGAGACGGTCTCGCAGCCTGAAGCCGATACCGTAGACCCCCGCTTGGCGCCGCTGTTGCGGCTCAAAGCGTCGTTGAAGAAAGAGTAAGGAGTCCGCCGTGGCCGTCCCCAAGCGACGTACTAGCCGTTCGAAGCGCAACATGCGCCGCGCCAACCACGACAAGGTCACCGCCGTGCAGCTCATTGCTTGCGCGAACTGTGGCGAGCCGAGTGTCCCGCACCGTGCGTGCGGCTCCTGCGGCTACTACAAGGGGCAGGCGGTCCTGAATAAGGCAGAAGCCTGACCTCCACGCTCTTTCGTGCGACGCGCTCCACCGGTTTCGGTGTGAGCGCGTTGTCCGTTTTGTGGCCGTGAGTTCCGGGGGGCGCCGCGCCGGTCATTTTTCCGACGACGCACCCCGCCAAACTGGCCCCAAAGTGACACCGAGTGAGCTAGACCACCCGCCGTGAATCGCCCCGCCCCTGTCTCGCGCATCCTTGGAACCGGCCACTATTTGCCGGAAAAGATCGTCACCAACGACGAACTCTCCACCTACGTCGACACGTCCGACGCCTGGATCCAGGAGCGGACCGGCATCCGCCAGCGCCACGTCGCCGAACCGGCGATCGCCACGAGCGATATGGCGGCCGAAGCGGCAAAGCGGGCCCTTGAAGCGGCCGGCGTCGCGGCGAGCGAAATCGACCTCATCCTCGTCGCGACCGTCACGCCGGACCACCAGCTCCCGGCGACCGCCGTCTTCGTTCAGCAGAAGATCGGCGCCGGCCCCGTCCCCTCCCTCGACCTCGCCGCCGCCGGTGCCGGCCTCGTCTATGGGCTCACAATCGCAGATCAATTCATCGCCTCGGGCGCGGCGAAGCGGGTCCTTGTCGTCGGCGTCGAGCTGCTGTCGCGGATCCTCGACTGGAAAGATCGCACCACCTGCGTGCTCTTCGGCGACGGCGCCGGCGCGGTGATCCTCGGCCCCGCCGAAGAGAGCACCGCCGCAAACGGCAAGCGCCAGGGGCTCCTCGCGACCCACATCCAGTCGGACGCGACCCTCGCCCAGAGCCTCTGGATCCCCGCCGGCGGCACCCGCCTCCCGATCACCGCCGCCCTCATCGACGAGGCGGAAAACAAGGTGCACATGAAGGGGCAGGACATCTTCAAGGTCGCCGTGAAGAACCTCTTCAGCTCGAGCAAGAAGGTGCTCGAAAAGAGCGGCCTCGGCCCCGACGACATCGACTGGATCTGCCCCCACCAGGCGAACCTGCGCATCATCGATAGCGCGGTGAACATGCTCGGTGCCGATAAGGAAAAGGTCCTCGTGAACATCGACCGCGTGGGGAACACCTCAAGCGCAAGCATCCCGATTTTGCTCGATGAATCGATCCGAAGCGGCAAGGTAAAATCGGGCGACACCGTGCTGATGTGCGCCCTCGGCGCCGGAATTTCCTGGGGCGCCGCCATCGTCACGATTTGACGCGAGGCGCTGCAAAGAACTCCGCGCCGTGCAAACGCACCGGCGTATTCTTCCCTCTCCCAACGCAACCATTTCCGATGATACGGTGCTGCGCATGCGTTTGCATCAAACTCCGCGCCGTCTCCCGCTTCGCGGACGGACGCTTTTCGCCCGGTCGCTCGCCTCGCTGGTTCTCCTCGCCGCTCCGCTCCTCTCGTCGTGTGCGAGCTTTGGGGTGGATGAAGTTTGGGCCTCCCCCGACTCGTCGGGCACCCGCCACTGGAAACGTTTCCCGCTCGGCACGTCCCAAGTCACCTGCATCGCGAAGTATTCGTCGGGGCGCGCCGATCGGACGATGACCGTCGGTCTCCGGCGCTGCGGAGCGACCTGCGGCGGCGCCGACAAAGTGGGCCCCCCCATTCTCGACGAAAACGGGGCGCCTCAGGTCCGTAACGACCCGGGCGTCGTGATTTTGGCCGAGTATGCGGCGACCGCGAAGGGGATCGGCAGCCAGTACGTCGTAAACTTCGCCGCGAAGGACCCCCAAAGCGGGAAGGCGGGGACGATCCCGCAGGGGAGGTACGAGTGTTTCTTCGTGATCGACGGACCGGACGGCCAGTCGACCGCTTCCCTCGTTGGCAACTCCTCGAACTACAGCGGCTTCTCGGAGTTCGAGATCGCCAAGTAAGCCCGAAACGGTCACCACGCGCCATCTCGTGGTATACGCCGCCCTCATGACGAAGGCGGCGTGGCTTTTTCCAGGGCAAGGGGCACAGGCGGTCGGGATGGGGCGGGAGATTCTCGCCCAATCGGCGGCGGCCAAGGCGGCATTCGGGCGCGCAGCGAGCGCCTATGCCGCCGTTTCCGGCGGTGACTTGGCGGCGCTCGTCGCCGAAGGGCCCGAAGATCAGCTCACACTGACGGCGAACGCCCAACCGGCGATCGTCGCGGTGAGTGTGGCGATCCTCGAAGCACTTCGCGAGCGAATTCCGAACCTTCCGGCGCCCGCATTTGCGGCGGGCCACTCGCTCGGCGAGTACTCGGCCCTCGTCGCCGCCGGGGCGCTCCGCCTCGAAGACGCCGTGAAGACCGTCTACGCGCGCGGCAAGGCGATGCAGGAGGCGGTCCCCGCCGGCACCGGCGCCATGGCGGCGATCATGGGCCTCTCGCCGGAGCAGGTCGCCGCGGTGTGCGACGCCGCCCGTGACGGAGACGTCGTCTCCCCCGCGAATTTCAACGCCCCCGGCCAGATCGTGATCGCCGGCTCGGCGGCCGCCGTGGCGCGCGCCGTCGCGAAGGCGGGCGAGGCCGGCGGCAAAGCGATCCCGCTCAAGGTCTCGGCCCCGTTCCACTGTGCGCTCATGGCGCCCGCGGGGAAGGTCGTCGGCGAAACCCTGGATACGGTTACCATTTCCCCCCTCACCTTCCCCGTCGTCGCCAACGTCGACGCCACTCCGAACGGCGACGCCGCCCGCGTGAAGGAGCTCCTCGTCCGCCAGGTCGACGGCGCCGTCCGCTGGGAAGAATCGATCCGCCACCTCGAAGCGCAGGGGGTCACCCTCGCCCTCGAAATCGGCCCGGGGAAGGTCCTCGCCGGCCTCGTAAAGCGCATCACGAAGTCGATCACGGTCATCTCCGTGAACGACGTCGCCGGCCTCGAAGCGGCCGCCACCGCCCTCGCAACCTGAAGCTTTTCCTCGTTTCAAGGAGTTCGCATGTTTCGTCTCGACGGTAAAATCGCGCTCGTCACCGGTGGATCCCGCGGCATCGGCCGCGCCTGCGCAGAGGCGCTCGCCGCCCAAGGGGCGACCGTCGTGCTTTCGTACGTCCGCGGCGAAGCCCAGGCGAACGAAGTCGTCGCCGGCATCGTCGCCAAAGGGGGCAAGGCCGAGGCGATCGGTTTTGACGTCGCCGACTCGGAAGCCTGCGAAAAAGCTGTCGAAGAAGTCGGCAAGAAGCACGGCGGCCTCGACATCCTCGTCGCCAACGCCGGCATCGCCATCGACGGCCTCCTCCTCCGCCTCCGCGACGAAGACCTCGACAAGATGTTTGCCGTCAACGTGAAGGGGACGCTCGCCTGCACGAAAGCGGCGATCCGCCAGATGAAGAAGCGCCCCGGGCGCGTGATCTTCCTGTCGAGCGTCGTCGGCGAAACGGGGAACGTCGGCCAGACCGGCTACGCGGCGACGAAGGCGGCCCTCCTCGGCGCAATGAAGAGTTTGTCGAAGGAATACGCGAAGCGAAACGTCACCATCAACGCGATCACGCCCGGCTTTATCGCCACCGACATGACCGCCGAGATGAACGAAGAGGCGAAGAAGTACATCCTCGGCATCGTCCCGCTCGGCCGCGAGGGGACCCCCGCCGACATCGCCGCCGCCTGCGTCTACCTCGCGAGCAACGAAGCAAGCTACGTCACCGGGCAGACGCTCCGTGTGAACGGCGGCATGCACGTCTGACGGCGCGTAGCGGGTTCGCCGAGTCTTCGCTCGGCGCGTACCGGTCCGATCGGGGTGCGTAACGAATTTCCGATTGCGCCCCAGTGTCGCCCGTGTAGAACGCGCCCCGTTCTTTCCCAGTGCGGTCCCACGTTTGTGGGGCCACGCAACCGTGAACCGTTCCAGATGTAACCGAATCCGCCACGGGCGGGTCCGAACGAGAGGCTTCCATGTCAGACGATATTCAGGCGAAGGTCCGCCGGATCATCAAAGCGGAACTCGATGTCGATGAAGCGATGATCAAGCCGGAGGCTTCGTTCATCAATGATCTCGGCGCCGATTCGCTTGGCCTCGTCGAGCTCGTGCTCGCCTTTGAGCAAGAGTTCGACATGGACATCCCGGACGAAGAGACGGAGAAGATCCGCACCGTGCAGGACGCCATCGACTACATCGAGAAGCACGCAAAGAAGTGATTCTTGAAAATACGCGCCCGCGGTTCCAAAGCCACGGGCGCGTATTTGCTTTTGTATTCAGCGTCGCCCCCGAAAGCGACGTAAACGGGAATTTCGACGGAGAGCGAAGCGTATGGAACGGGTCGTAGTGACGGGAATTGGGCTCGTGACGCCGGTCGGTCTCGACCGCGAGTCGACCTTTCAAGCACTCCTCGAGGGGCGCAGCGGTGTAGGCCCGATCACCCTCTTCGACACGACCGGCTTCCGCGTAAAAATCGCCGGTGAAGTCAAGGGGTTCGATGCTGCGGCCCACATCTCCGTGAAGAAGCGGAAAGAGATGGACCGCTTCACCGAGTTCGCCGTGGTCGCCGCCAAAGAGGCGCTGGCCGACTCCGGCCTCCCCCTCGAGACCGACGAAGATCGCGAGGAGACCGGCTGTTTTATCGGCGTCGGCCTCGGCGGTCTGCATAGCCTCGAAAAGACGAAAGAAACGCTCCTCGAAAAGGGCCCGGGGCGCATCAGCCCCTACTCAATCCCGTCGATCATCGCGAACCTCGCCGCCGGCCAGGTGAGCATGCTCAACGGCCTGAAGGGGCCGAGCTACTGCAACACGAGCGCCTGCTCGTCGGGGGCCCACGCCATCGGCGAAGCCTTTGAATGGATTCGTCGCGGCAAGGTGCGCGCGATGGTCGCCGGCGGCGCAGAAGCGACCGTCACGCCGGTCGGCATCGGCGGCTTCGAGGCGATGATGGCGCTCTCGAAGCGCAACGACGAACCGACCCGCGCCTCCCGCCCCTTCGACAAAGGGCGCGACGGCTTCGTCTCCGGCGAAGGGGCCGGCGTCCTCGTCCTCGAGAGCCTCACGTCGGCGCTCAAGCGCGGCGCCAAGATTTATTGCGAAATCACCGGTTACGGCGCCTCGAGCGATGCGCACCACCTGACGCAGCCGGCCCCGCGCGGCGAAGGGGCCCAGCGTGCGATGCGCATGGCGCTCCGCGACGCCGGGATCGACGCCAGCGCGATCGGCTACGTGAACGCCCACGGCACCTCGACGCCGGTCGGCGACATCGCGGAAACCCAAGCGATTGAAGCGATTTTCGGCAGCCATGCCCACAACGGGCTCTGGGTTTCGTCGACGAAGAGCATGATGGGGCACCTCCTCGGAGCGGCCGGCGCCGTCGAGAGCGCGATCTGTGCGCTCGCGATCGCGACCGGGCGCATCCCGCCGACGATCAACCTCGACGATCCCGATCCGGCCTGCACCCTCGACTACGTCCCCCACACCGCCCGCGAGCGCCAGCTCGACCACGCGCTGAACAACTCCTTCGGCTTCGGCGGGACGAACTGCAGCCTTCTCTTTTCGCGCGTAGTGCGCTGAAACAGCGATCATGCGTATCGTAGTCGCCGCCGACCATGGCGGGTTCGCCCTCAAGAACGACCTCGCCACCCACCTTCGGAGCCTCGGCCACGAGGTGATCGATGTCGGCACCGACGGCGCCGCCTCCGTCGACTACCCGGATTTTGCTGCACTTGGCGTCGCCGAAGTGCTCGCTGGCCGCGCCGAAAAGGCCCTCCTCGTGTGCGGCTCCGGCGTCGGCATGTCGATCGCCGCGAACCGCCACCGAGGCATCCGCGCGGTCGTCTGTTCGGACGTCTACACGGCGCGCATGAGCCGGGAACACAACAACGCCAACGCGTTGTGCCTCGGCGCGCGCGTGGTCGGCCCGGGACTTGCCCAGCAAATTCTCGATGTTTGGCTCGAGACCGCCTACGCGGGCACCGCCTCGCGCCACCAGCAGCGCCTCGACAAACTTGAGAAGATCGCGCCGTGAAATGCCCGTTTTGCGCCGATTTAGCGAGCAAAGTCATCGACTCGCGGACGTCCTCCCAGGGGGACGTCATCCGGCGGCGCCGTGAGTGCGAGGCGTGCGCGCGTCGGTTTACGACCTACGAGCGCGTGGAAGAAGTGCTGCCGTTCGTCGTCAAGAAGGACCTCCGCCGGGAAATGTACGACCGGCAGAAGCTCCTCGGCGGCATCCGAAAGGCCTGCGACAAGCGCCCGGTCCCCCTCGATCGCATCGAAGCGACCGTTGATCAGCTCGAGCGCGAGCTCATCGATTCCGGCGAAAAAGAGGTCACGTCGGAGGCGCTTGGCGCGCGCGTCATGAATCACTTACGTAAGCTCGACGAAATCGCCTACGTTCGCTTCGCGAGCGTCTATCGACGTTTCCGCGATCTTGAAGAATTTCGCGAAGAACTCGATGCCCTCGAGCGCGCGCGCAAGGAGAGTCCGTGACCTCTTCGGAATCTACGTCGCCGGAACAGGACGACGCGGTCTTTATGAAGCGCGCGATCGACGAGGGGCGAAAAGGGCATCCAAGCCCGAACCCGCACGTCGGTGCCGCCGTTGTACGCGACGGACAGGTGGTCGGAATCGGCTTCCACGAGCGCGCAGGCATGGCCCACGCCGAGGTGGCAGCCCTTGAAAAAGCAGGGGAACTCGCGCGCGGAGCCACGCTCTACGTCACGCTCGAGCCGTGCAACCACACCGGCCGCACGGGCCCGTGCACCCAGGCGATTCTCGCTGCCGGCATCAAGCGCGTCGTCATCGGCTGCCGGGATCCGAACCCCCACGTCGATGGCGGCGGTATCGAGGTCCTCCGAAGTGCCGGGGTCGCCGTCGAAATCGGCGTCCTCGAGGCAGACGCGCGGCGCTTGGTCGCCCCCTGGGCCAAGTACGTCACGACGGGATTGCCTCATCTTTCCCTGAAGTTGGCGCTCTCCCTCGACGGCCGAATCGCAAGCCGCACCGGCACCTCCAAGTGGATCACCGGCCCCCTCGCCCGCGCGAAGGTGCATGCCCTCCGCTCCCGCCACGACGTCGTCGGCGTCGGCATCGGGACCGCGCTCGCCGACGACCCCAAGCTGACCGTCCGCGACGCCCCCGGCCAAGACCCGGTCCGCCTCGTTTTCGACACGAATTTGCGCATTTCTGACGGTCTTGGCCTCGTCCAAAACGCCCGCGAAGTGCCGACGTGGATCATCTGCGGGGAAGAGGCTTCCGAAGATCGACGCCTGGCCCTCGTCGACCAGGGGGTCGAGGTCTTCCGGGTCGCCACCTCCGCGGAAGGGCGCATCGACGTCACCGAAGCGCTCCGTCAGCTCGCCAGCCTCGGCGTCGTCACCCTGATGGTCGAAGGGGGCGCCGAACTCGCCGGCAGCCTGCTTGCCGCGCGCCTCGTCGACGAAGCCCATGTGTTCGTCGCTCCGCTTCTGCTCGGTCCGCGCGGTCGCCCCGGCGCCGTCGACTGGGCCGGCCCTGGGTCCCCCCAGGAGGCGCCACGCATTACCCCACCGATCTGGGAGCTCTGCGGCAACGACGCCTACATCCACGGCCCCCTCATTTATCCGTGATTTCCAACGGGGCCGCTTCCCGCGGGGCCGCCCCTGATCTACCTTCCCTGGACCGACGATG
>JAAFHJ010000157.1 GCA_013298325.1 Myxococcales bacterium
TCTCGAAGCCGGCGGAGCAGCGAAAGTCGAGCAAGAGTGCGTTCTTCCAGATCGGGCGCAAACGTCGCGAAGCCCGTAAGAGGCGGCGCCTCGCGCACCGCGTAGGGGCTGCTTCCACGCTTTGCGTGGGCGAGCGCCAGGCTTGCTTGACGGAGTGCTGCCTTGCCACCTTGACGGAGCGTTGCCGCAAAACCGATGGCAAATCGGACATTTACGCGTTGATACGCGACGCTGTCGCAGGAAAGGACCGCGTCGGCGCTCGCCGACGGAAGGGAAAAGGGCTCAAGTAGCGTCTGGCGGAGCGCTTCCGGGGCGACGAGGGGCGCTGGCCCGACAAGGGCAAACAGGTCGTCCCCGACACGCGCAACGAGACCGCCCCCCATCACGTGCGACTCCAAGCGACGAGCGATCGCAGCGAGGAGCGCGCCCCCGGCGTCGTGGCCGAGGTGGTGATTGGTCGCCCCAAAATCGGCGACGTCAATCAGCGCGAGCACCGGCTCTGCTGCGTCGGGGTCGGTCCGCCAACGCCCACCCGACGTCGCGAGCGCGTGGAGGAGCCCGGCACGGTTCCGGAGCCCCGTAGCGGTGTCGTGGTACGCAAGGTGTTCAAGTTCTTCAAAAAGTGCGACGTTTGCAAATGCCGCAGCGACGTTCGCCGCAAAGACCTCGACGAGCGCTCGATGGGCCCCTTCGACGGGGCGCCCCGTCGCCACGTAGACCGCCCCCTCGATCATCGTTCGCCCGACCACACCACGCGCCACACCTTCCACGGGCTCCGCGGGGGGCGCCGAAGAGATGTACAAAACCGCATAGGTATTGGCGAAAACATTGGTGCGCTCGCGGACGCACGCCAAGATCGAGTCGGCTACGGCGCCGTCGGGAATCGCCGAGAGCGGCGACGCCACGTAGTTCGCATGCCCGCCCGTCGCGCCGACGATCGTGAATCGACTCGATTGCGGCCCGGAATCCTTGTCGGCAGGCGTCGGGCGATAGGCAGCGACGATGCCTTCCGCGGAAACATCAAGGATAGCTGCAAGTTGAGTGAGTACGCCTTCCGCGAAACTCGCGACGCCGTTCCGGCGAATGAGGTCCCGCGAGGCGCCGACGACCAACTCGAGTCCCGCGCGATGCCGCTCAAGCTGGGAAAGGTGGGCGAAAGACCGGATGGCGGCGGTAACCGCCGTAACCAGCCGTACTTGTGTGAGTTCTGACTTCGTCCGGTAGTCATTGATGTCGTACCGTCGAACAACGTCCAGCTCGGGCGCATAGCCAGGCTGCCCAGTCCTCAAGATGATTCGGACCCTCGAATTGTGGAACCGGTCGCGAATCGCGCCGACAAGGCGGAGTCCGGCGTCAGACTCTTCCATCACGACGTCGAGGAGAACGACCGCAATATCCGGATTGCGGGCCAGAATCTCCTCCGCTTCCTTCCGCGAATACGCGTGAAGTAACGATAGTTTGCGACCGGAGATTACCTCGTCGCGAAGAGCGATTCGCGTCGCAATGTGGACCTCGTCGTCGTCGTCTACGACGAGGACCGTCCACACCAGCACGGAACTCGGCGGCAGCGCGTCTTCGTCGTCGAGGAGGAGGAGGTCATCTGCCTCATTCATTGGGTGACCTCGTCGCGCCGCTGCGCGACTTTGGGAAGCCGCAAGAGGAATGCCGTTCCGCGGGAGTTGCCCGTTCGGTGCTTGCCATCAAATGCAATTTCCCCACCAAGAACTCCGCGAACAATGTTTCTAACAATCGCGAGTCCAAGCCCCGAACCGCCGGCGCCGAGCTTCGTTGTGTAGAAAGGCTCGAAGGCATGCGCCGCGACGGTATCTGTCATGCCGGAACCGTCGTCGGCGAAGCGAACTTCCACGAACTCTCCGAGGTCGCACGCGTCGACGCAGATCGTTCCGGTCTCGGTGCGGGCCGGATCTGAATAGGCGTGGAGGAGCGAGTTCTGAATTAAGTTAGCGAAAACTTGCTCCAGCGGACCTGGGTAAGAATCGAGGGTCATCTCACTTTCAAGATTCAGTCGGATGGTCACGTTGGCGGCACGAAGCTGCGGCCGAAAAGGGGCCAACAACTCTTCGAAAATCTCACTCAGAGTAAAGCTGCGGCGCCGTTCGCTTGTTTGATCGATGGCAACCGACTTGAATTGAGAAATGAGAAGCGACGCCCGCTCGTGACTCCGCGCCAGCAGGTCGGCAGCGTCTCGCGCGTCTCGAAGAAATGCCTGCAAAGTCGATCGCTTAAGGCCGGAGGGCTCCGCGAGGGACGCCTCGAACGCGGCGACTCTACTTTGGAGGGTTGTTGCGACGACGCGAGCATTCCCGAGGGGGGTATTCAGTTCGTGGGCAACGCCGGCGACGAGGCTCCCCAGAGCAGCAAGTTTCTCCGCCTCGACCAGTTGCCCCATCGCTTGGGAAAGCTGATCATTCGCCGCAAGCAATTCAGCAGTGCGTTCAGCGACGCGACGCTCAAGATCGGCGTTCATTGCTTCAAGTTCGGCGCGAAAATGTCGGCGCTCACCGATGTCCCGCGCGACGCCAATGAGTCCGCGTATCGTGCCACTCGCGTCTCGGAGCGGCGTCTTTAACGTCTCAAGGTGGAGCAGCTGGCCGTCGGCGGCAAGCACAGATTCTTCATTGATTCTGCCGGACTCAAGCGCAAGCATCGCTGCGTCGTTCGCTTGAAACTCACGCGCTTGTTCCGGAGCGACGAAGTCGAAGTCGGTTTTTCCGACGATGTCGTGTTCGGGGTGACCAAAGAATCGTTCGAAGGCTTTGTTACACCCAAGGTAGACGCTTCTTGTATCTTTGAAAAAGACAAGGTCGGGGAGCGAATCAATCAGCGCACGCAGAAGGTCCGACTGCCGGAAATCGCCATCTACGTCGGTCCGCGGCTGTTCGCGTTGGGGCGCGTCTTGGTCCGAAATCATCGTCCCTCTTATTCCCTGGGTGACCGCGAACCGTTGCATGGGCCCATGAGTGAATCACGGCGACTCGAAATCGCAAACGTCGAAATGGACGTCACAAACGCTCGGGACCAAGTTAGGCGTTTGACTCAAGTTTTCGTGCGAGGCGAGTGGCGAGTTCTCGGAGCGCAACGTGCTCGTAAACGGCGGTCAGGTACGCGTGACGGTGGTTGGCGTCGGGAATGCGGGCGGCCGCGCCGTCAATTCGGGCGAGCTCATTGCGCACTACGTCCATTGCAGGAACGGTGCGGCCATTCGCCGCGAGCACCTCCGCCTCGGCAAGTCGAGAGAGCGACTCATTGCGCTCTGATATCGGCCCGTTAGACGGCCGGCGCGACGCCCCCGTGGAAATCGGACCGCCAAAATCTTCGGCGGGCGGCGGCGGGGCTTCGGCAGCCTCGGCACTCACGAATCCGAGCCGTCGTGCGAGGCGGGACGCTTCGGGCGCCCCCCCTGAGGCAACGAGCGCAAGAAGGACGAGGGCGTCGACCGTGCGGCGTGTCGCACCGCCTTCATCGGTAAATGTCCGCCCTTTTCGGGCACATCGGAGCGTATCGACGGCATCGCCGGCGAACCAACTCGCGCGCGCCCGCAGGCTCCACGCAAGCGCTGCACCGCCCCGGTTCCCCGAGCCGGTGAACGCGGCCGCGGCGTGGTCGATGAGCGAAAGCGCTTGGTCTTTTTTGTCCGTGCTTTCAGCGAGCTGATGGAGAACGACTCCATGAATCAGCGACGCCCAAAGCGCATGGCCGCGGTCGTTGAGGGCCTTTGCCTCTTCGCGACTCTCGGCAAGCGCGCTTTCCGCCTCGGCGAGGCGTCCACACCCGGCGAGCGTCTCTGCACGTCGGATGCGAAACTGCATCCCAGCACGACGGTCGGCGGCGGCCGTTGCTGCAGCGATCCCCTCATCGAAGGCGGCGAGCATTGCCACGACGTTTCGCTCGGTTCGCGCCCGTTCCGATCGCGCGCCAACGGCCCGCATCGCAAAACGGAGCCTTCCGTGCGCGTCGTCAGGAGCGCGAACCTCCGCGTGCATCAGGAGGGCCGTTGCGTTTGCCGCCCGCCCGAAACGGAACAAAACATCGGACACTTGCAGAAGGGCGTCGAGGCTCGTTGGCGACTCGGCGGCGTCGAAGTCGCCGCGGCCGACGGCGACAGCAACGGGGTGGAGACTGACCGGATCGGCGCAGGAATACGACGCTTCCGAGAGCTCGGCGGCGGCGGCGAACCAGGCGTCACTTCGACGCGGGGCCGCCAGGAGCGCGTCCATCGCGCGATCGAGCCGCTCGCGCTCTTCGCCTCGATATGCAGAAATTTGTGCTGCAAGAACAAGAGCTTCTGCGCGAGCCACGTTCTTCTGAACGCTCGTGACGCGCTCAGCGGGGAGCGGTTCGCCGCCGCTCTCTTCGTGGACCGCCGAGGCACGATCGACGCTTTCGTCAACGACGACGGGGATTTGCTGAAGGGCGGCGGCAACAAACCGTTCCGCGGCATCCGGATCGGCGGCAAAAAGTGCCGACCGCGCGGCACGGACCCACCAAAGCGCCGCGCGATCGGGCCTCCCGCCGCGCTCCCAATGGGCCGCGATGGTCGCCTCGCCGCCGCGAAAATCGGTCCGACGCTCGGAGGCGCCCGGCGTACGCGCTTCAAAGACGCGAGCCAAAAACCCAGCGGCAAGGGCGTGGGCGAGCTGCCGGTCGGCGCGGGGGAAGCTCGCGTAGGCGGCGTCACGGAGCGTCGCCTGGACGATTCGCAGGGTGTCGTCGACGACACGAAGAACGCCGGCCGCGACAAGCCGCGCGACGCGCTCCGCAAAGCCATCGACGTCGTCTCCCGTGAGGACGCGCACTCCAGCTGCCGGAGCGACGCCACCGAACACGCTCGCCGCCCGCAACAGCCTTCGAGCCGGCGGATCAAAGCGCTGAAATCGCGCGGTAACAAATGCGAGAAGTCGGCCGTTAGCCCCCAAGCTACGTTCGCCGGGAAACTCGGAGAGGCGGGCTGGCCGTGGCCCCAGCGACGCAGGATGCTCAGAACTCGTACGCGACTCCCGCCGGCCGACGGCGACTTGCTCGCGGAGGAGCTCTTGCAAAAGCAGTGGATTTCCTTCGGATTCCTGGACGGCATCCGCGCGATCCTTGGCTGTGAGCGCCTCGCCACCGAGTTCGGCTGCAAGGCGCTCAAGTGCCTTCGGCGGCAGGGGCCCGAGCGGAATCGGCAGCACAGTCCCGTCTTCCTTGCGCGGTGATCTTGGCCCGTCGCCTTCGTCGCGCTCGACGTAAACAAGCAGTGTTGGAAGGTCGGGAAGGGTCTTTGTGACGTAGGAAAAAAGCCCGCGACTCGCGTCGTCGGCCACCCCCTCCAAGACGATCACCGTCGGCGGTATTTCCGCGCCGCGGACGGTCGCTGAACCTCTGCGTGCGAACGCTTTTCCATGAGCGGAATTAAGAAAGATCACCAAGGCGTCGCGACATTTTTCGCGGATCCCGTCGTTGGCCCAGCCGCCTGCTTCCGGAAACGGAACGCCACATACGGCGCCAAATGCGGCGGCGACAGGCGCAGCATCGGCGGCCTCTTCACCCGTCAGTTCGAGGAGCTTTCTCTGGCGAACGTCGGCGCTGTCCGTCGCCACGATTCCCGAAAAAACGGCGACGAGTCGTGCGGCAAGCGAGAGCGGAACGTTGGGGGCGAACGGGTCGGCCTCGACCTGGAAGATTCGCGCAAATTCGCCGCTTTTTTCTATGCCTTCCAGGAACTCGTGGACGAGCCTTGACTTGCCAATCCCGGCAACGCCGTGAACGACGACCGTGCGGGCGACCTGTTCGTCTGCGACTTCTTCGAAGGTCCCCCGAAGGACGGCGAGTTCGCGCTGGCGTCCGACAAAGGGGAGCTCGGCTGGCGGGATTTCGGCGTCGCGGCGCGCCCCTTCGTCGAGGAGATTTGTGGTGAGATCGTCGAGTACCAACGGTGCGCCATCGGCACCGTCCGGCAAAAAAGCGAGTAATCGTGCAGCTTTCTCAATAGCTTCTGGAGCGACCGCGCTCTCGACGGCGCCGAGGGGAACCGCCAAAAACGCGGTCGCGACGGCGACCGCCCGGTGCCCGCGCGCCCGATGGAGGTCACGGGCAAAGCCGACCGCGTAACGCACCTGCTCGGTGGGCACCTTTCCGGCGTCGGAAAAGACAAAAACCGCCGACCCATCCGCGAGCGCCGAAAGCTGGGCGCCGTAGCGACGCGCAAGGACCGAAATCTCCTCATCGAGGGGAGGAAGTTCTCCCGTTCGCGGAGCATCGAAGGTTGGCGAAACCGGGCCAAGCGCTCGGGAAAACACACAAATCGTCAGGCGACGCTCGGCGTCCCCGATCGGCTGCGTTGACGAGAGCCGTGGGGCATCTGACGGGGCGGCCGCAGGCAAATGAGGAAGGACTTCAAGGAGTTCACACGCGTCTTTCGGCCGCTTCGTGGAGTCCTTGGCGAGCAGGCGCTCAACGAGGTCGGCGAGGGCCGGCGGGACATCGCCGCGAAGGGACGCGACCGGCGGCGGCGTGTCGAAGAGAATCTTCGCCAACAGCGCAGGAATGTTCTCGCTTTGAAAGGCAGGGCGCCCGGCGAGGCATTCGTAGACGAGGGCGCCGAGTGAAAACAGATCGGCCGCCGGCGTAAGCTGAGCCTGCCCGCGCGCCTGTTCGGGCGCCATATAGCCCGGCGTCCCAACAAGCGCCCCCGTGCGCGTATGGCGCGCCCCCCCCTGAAGGTGTGCGACGCCGAGATCGAGCAATTTTACGCGTGCGGCGTCCCCGTCTTCCAAAAAGACGTTCGCTGGCTTGATGTCACGATGGACGATTCCCCGGCGGTGAAGCTCTGCAAGTCCTGCAGCGGTCCCGTGGAGGAGCGCGATGACGTCGGCGATCGACAGCGGCCCATTTTCCAACGCGCGATCAAGATCAACGCCGGAGAGCCACTCCATCGCCAAGAACGGTCGCCCGGAATCATCGACGCCGTGGGCGACGTGACGGACGACGTTCGGGTGGTTCACCTGCGCAAGCAGTTCGGCTTCCTGAAGAAATCGCTGCTGTCGCTGGAGCTCTGCGGCGTCGACCTTGCTCCGCGCAGTCATCGTCTTCACGGCGACGAAGGCACCGGTATTCCTGTCGAAGGCGCGGTGAACCTCGCCCATCCCGCCTTCCCCAATCCGTTCGCGCAGTTCGAAGCGGGCCACGATGAGGGACGTATCACGAATGGCCGTGGAGGAACGGCACCATCCTCCGAGCGAGGTCTTCGACGGCGGCCTCGGCCGACTTGCTGATGCCGACGAGGTTCAAGAATCCGTGAATGAGGCCACCAAACCTATGCAACACCACATGATTCCCCGCATCGCGGAGTCGGTTTGCGTAGGCTTCCCCCTCATCTCGAAGTGGATCGAAGCCGGCCGTGATGACGAGCGCCGCTGGGAGCTTCTCCAGGGATGGCGCATACATCGGTGAAACGCGTGGGTCGCGGTCGTCAACCCCCGTACCGGCCGTATATTGCTCATGATACCAACCGATTTCCGCGCGCGTGAGCAGGAAATTCTCGGCAAAAAGCTCCAGCGAGCCGTAGTCGTGCTTGGCACGATCGACAGCGGGATAAATGAGGATCTGCGCAGCAGGCGGGACGCGATCCGCCGCAGCTTGTTGCGCGACCACCGCCGCAAGATTTCCACCGGCGCTGTCGCCCGCCACGGCAATCTTTGTCGGGTCTACGCCGAGCCGTTCTGCTTCGGCAACTGCCCATTGAAACGCTGCACGGGCGTCGTCCGCGGCTGCGGGAAACTTCGCGTCGGGGGCGAGGCGATACTCGACGGAGAGGACGTCGACGTTCGCCGTCGCACAAAAGATGCGGCAGGCGCGATCGTGGGTATCCACGTCTCCAAACACCATGCCACCGCCGTGATAGTACACGAGCAGTGGGCGCGGGTCGGTGGAGGGCGTCGTCTTCGCGGGAATGTAGTGGCGCGCGCTCAGCGAACGCTCCGGATCTTCCAAGCGAATTTGCACGTCACGAACGACGCCAACCGGGAGTGCCGGCCCCGAGGACGCGACAATCTCGTGGTGCATGCGCGCGCGCAAGACCGCTGGCGACTGCCGGTGGCTTTCCGCTTTCCGCTTCACGCGATCGCGGAGCGTGAGAACAAGCTGCATGTCAAGGTCAAGGGCAGCACCATCTTTGCGAACTTCCGGCCCCGCAATGCGGCGCTTCCATCGCTTCGGCAAGGAGAGCACCGCGCGCCCGACGTGAAACCCGACTTTGTCGATATCGATCATGCGACGCGGAAAATAGAACGGTTCGCCCCGCGGATGCAAAAGAAACAATGGTGTTTCATGACTACCATAGCCGGGCACCGGTCGCTGCGTCGCGGAGGTGAAGTTTCCCCTGGAAGGGGCGTGGGGCCTCGTCTTTCGCGGGCGACGCCGTCTCTTCGAGCACCGCGAGCTGCGTGCCGGTCGGGTTATACGCAAACACCTTTTCCGCGGGCCGGAGGGGAACCTTAGCGCCAGTTAGTGTAATTAATGCAAGCGCTTGGCCCGCAGGCTCATCGTCGGACTCGCTGGTGACGACGTGGGATGCGGCCCCTCGGCGGGGCGGCGCGGCGACGACGGCAAACGAGTTCGTTCCACACGTTGGTACGGTGAGCTTGGGCGGCGGCTTCATGGCCGACGATGGCCCTTTCATAGGCATCAAGAACTCGTAGGGGACGCCTGCCAAGTGCGGGTCATCGGTGCACACGATCTTTCCCGAAGGAATCTCAACGATGGCTTCGCCCCCGCAGCCCTCCTTATGAACTCTTTTTCCGGACGGCTCCCAATAGCTGCTGAGCGACGGTCCGTTGTCGCAACCGGCAATGAAATGCTTGAAACGCGCGCGTACTTTGCGCTGAACAACATCGATCAAAACCGCATCGCCATAGTCGCAGCTGAAGAGTACTTGCCGCCCATCGGGACTTGGCGTCGGATCCACGGCGGTACTGCACGGGATCGGAATCGTCATTTCGAGGGCGCCGGTTCGTACATTGTAGCGCTGGTAAGTTCCGTGCTTTCGGCGGTCTGAAAGGCTGTCGGGGGTCAGGACGGCGTGGAGATGCTCGCCAACGACGCGCGCCGCCGGCGCCATGTACGCAG
>JAAFHJ010000158.1 GCA_013298325.1 Myxococcales bacterium
GTTGCCGTCGATCGCCTCGGCGCCCATGTCCTCCTCGCGGGGGACGTCCGCTTTTGAGTCGCGAACTCTGGTTTGAAGCCCCTTTCCAGGTCGCGCTCCGATCGGTGCAGTCTGCAGACGTAGAGGGGACTGCCGGCGAACCGGTCGCGCGGGCGCTTTTTTCCTGCGTGAGCGTCGGCACCGAGCTGTTGCTTTACAAGGGTGAGGGGCCCGTCCGTTCGCGACCGCCAGCCAATTCCCTGGCGGAGGCGTCGCGAGAGACGGCGGGCCCACAAAGACTGGGGCCGGCAACCTTCGACTTATCCCTCGCCGCCGCGACCTACCCGTGCCGCTACGGCTACGCCTGGGTCGGCCGACGCATCGCCGACGGCGCCACTGTCTTCGCGCTCGCCCCCCATGGCGAGGTCTTGCGGGCCGGCGAGGCGTCGATGCGCGTGATTCCCCCCGAAATTCCGCCGGCGCGTGCCTGCTTGGCCGCGAATCTCGAGACGGCGATCACCCTCGCGTGGGACGTCGCGCCGGTCTTCGGCGAGCGGGTCGTTGTGTTCGGCGGCGGCGTCGTTGGATTGCTTGCGGTCTACATCCTTCGGCGCATGGGTGTAGCGGTCAACCTCGTCGAGCCCTCGGCGCCGCGGCGCGCCTACGCAGAGGCGTGGGGGGCGACGACCAGCGCTTCGTTGGCGAGCGAGGCTTGCTTCGATGCCGCCGTGGAAGTGACTGGAAATCCAGCGGTTCTTGACGACGCGATCGCCGCGGTCGTCCCCGAGGGGCGAATCGTCGTCGGATCGTTTTACGGTGCGCGACGGGCGCCGATCGGCCTCGGCGAGCGCTTCCACCGGGACCGCCTTTCGCTCCGATCGAGCTGCGTCTCCACGCTCCCCCGCGAGCTCCGGGGCCGCTTCGACCACGATCGTCGCTTCGCGCTCGTGCTCGAAATGTTGCAGGATGCACGCTTGGACGCCCTTTTCGGCACGCCGGTCCCCTTCGACGACGCCCCCCAACTCTACGAAGCGCTCGCAAACGGTCTCGGGAATGCGCCAGCGCCGTTGTTTTCCTACCCGTGCTAGCGAAGCGGCATGTTCACGCTTGCCGTTGAAAGCCACATCATGATCGCCCATTCGTTCGCCGACCCGTTCTTCGGGCCGGCGCAAAACGTGCATGGTGCAACTTATGCGATCACCCTCGAAGTGACGACCGCCCGTCTCGGCGTCCACCACGTCGTGATGGACATCGGCGCACTCGCTGCGATCCTCCGGGAGGTCCTCGCGCCCCTCGACTACAAAAACCTCGACGAGCACCCGGCCTTCCCCGGGCGCACATCGACGACGGAGCGGATCGCCGAGCACATCGCCCATGAAGCGACGGCGAAGATCCTCGCACTTTCCGGCGCGGGCGCCGCCCCCGTCGGGGATGGGAGTGAAGTCCGTGTGGTCGTTCGCGAATCGCCGACGGCCTGGGCCGCCTTCCGCTGCCCGCTCGCGTCGTGAGGGACCCGCTCGTCCGCCCGGAACCGCCGGAGGGGATGCAGCTGCGCGCCCGCATTCTCGTCCCCGGCGACCCCGGCCAGATGACCGGTGGTTATCTGTATGATGCATGGGTCGCCGCCGGTCTATCGGTCCGCGGCCACGACGTCGCCGTCCTCGATCTTCACGCCCCCGCAACCGACGAAGCGCTCGCGGTCTTGGGGACTGTGGTGGTTGTCGACGAGCTCGCCCATCGGGAATACCTGGCGCGCGCGCGGCGAAAACCGAGGGAATTTCTGGCGCTTGTCCACCATCTCTCCTCGTGGGAGCCGGCTGATCAGCATCCGCGTTCCTGGCTCGTCGGCGCCCGCGAGGAGGCCTTTCTCCGGCGCGCATCGGCGGTCGTCACCACGAGTTCCCGGAGCGGTGAGCGCCTCTTTCGCTACGCGCCGACGGTCCTCCCGCCGGTCGCCGACGTCGGGGCGGTCCCGAAAGGCCGCGCAGGTTTTCGTGCAGAATGCACGTTTGTGTCGGTCGGGACGATCACCGCGCGCAAGCAGCTCCTGCCGCTCGTACGTGCCGCACGCGCCGAACTCGGGCCCACTGATCGCCTTCTCATCATTGGGGATGATCGCTACGAACCGGCCTACGCAAAGGCGGTTTACGCGGAAGCGGCCGGCGACCCGCGCATCGTCTTCCTCGGTGTTTTGCCGCGCGAAGAGCTCCTCGCCCACGTCGCGAAGGCCGACGCCCTTTTTCTGGTTTCTTCCTTTGAAGGCTACGGAATGGCCGCCGCCGAAGCGCTCGCACTGGGCACTCCGATCGTGGTCACCGCCGTCGTCGCGGAGGCTCTAGGCGCGGCGGTGCGCCCCGGAGAAAATGCAATCGTGATCGATGGCGTCGACCGGCTCGGTGACGTTCTTTCCGAGCTCCGCAGCCGCCCGCTCGTTTTCGCCCGGCCGCCAGCGCTCCCGCAGGCGGGGGCCGTCTTGGACGGCTGGGAACGGGTCCTTCAGCGCGCGTCGGGAAAGAAACGCGCGCGGACCTGATCAAACAGGGCATCGGCGGCGTCGCGAAGGGCCCATGTGGTCGAATTTGCTGGAAACGGCGCCGCGAGAGACGTGCGCGCGTCGGTTGTTGCAAACTGCACGTACACCGTCTTTGGCGCGAGTCTCGCGTGCCAGGTCGCCACGAGAGGCCCAAGGAGGGTGACGCCGCGCGCGCGTGCCGCTGCCACGGGCCAGGAACGCTCAATAGCTGCATGATGCACGTGAGCGACGCAGGCCAAGACGATGGGCGTGTTGTCGGCGAGAAGGACTTCGAGCCCCGGTTTCCACGAGGGCGCATGCGTGTGAGGGCAGTCGTCCATCGCCGGATCCGGTTCGATGGCACCGGCGGGAAAGTGCAGAAGGAGACCACCGGCTGCCAGGTGACGGCGCGCGGTCCGCAGGGCGACGGCACGGCCGACAGCGTCATTCGGCACCGGAATGAGAACCTTTGCAAGTCCTGGAAGTGCTGCCAAAAACGGGCGATCGAGGGCGAGGACCCGGACGTCGTCGCGCCCGATCGCCGCGAACAGCGCGAGGGCGTCGAAGGCGCCGGGGTGGTTCGCGAGCACGATCGCCGCGCCGTCGCAAAGGGACCCGCTGCCACCGACCTCGCACGAGATACCAAAGGCGGCGAGGGCGCGCGTGGCGGCGGCCGGCAGGCCATGAGCGACCCCGTCGTCGAAGCGGGCGAGGACTGTCGCGAGCCTCCGCGACGCCAAAACAAGTGCAGGATGCACCCATGCCGGGAGCTTCAGCGCCGCACGCAGTTCATCGGCGGAGAGGCGAGCGAGGGTCGTGGCGGTCTTCAACGGGGCGGAACCCTACTGGCCCGGGGGAGGGGCGCCCTCGAATTCGGCCGAACGGTGAAGGCGCTCACGCTATAACCGCCCCCCGATGTCGAGACTTGCTTCGTTTGCGCGCGCTTCTCTGCTGCCCCTCGCCTTGATGAGTGCAGCATGCAGCAAAAAGGCGCCGTCGCCCCCCGCCGATCCGCTCGCCAGCGCGCCCCCGAAGGCGGAACGGCCACAAACATTGGTACTCTTTGGCGATCTTCCGGCGCCTCGTCGCGCGTGGGGGGACGTCCAGCGGGATCTTGGTCCTGCCGCCTTGCTCCTCGGCTCCGAGCCGGCGCCGTTCTTCGTGAAGGCGCTCGGTCTTGATGGCACGCTTGCCGAAGTCGTCGACGGGGCGCGCCCCTTCCGCTTTGTCGGCGTCGTCCGTTCGGACCGGATCGTCCCCGTCGTCGCGCTGCCGGTGAGCGAATTTCGGAAGGCGCGCGGCTGGCTCGCGGCCAAGGAGCACGGCTACCTCGGGACCGACGATCCTCGCGTTTTTCTTCGTGATCCGGCCGTTCAAGCGACCGACAAACGGGCGCTCGTCCTTGCGCCGGGCGAGTGGCTTCTTGTTGGCGAAAAGGGGGCCGTCGACGAGGCGGCCGCGTTCCTAACGGCCCCTAACTTTGCCGAAACCCTCCCGGCCGACGACAACCTCCTCCTCCGCGCCGCCGCCCCCAAGGCGGGGATCGCCCCCTTCGCCGCCGCCCGCTGCACCACCGCGTGGCGCGACGGAAAAGAGAAGCTCGAGCAGATGGCCACCGCCGAGGAGACGCGACGCGGTCGCCCGGCCGATTTCGGAGATCCAAAGAAAATTCTGGGACTTGCCGATGGCTTCTTCGGCCCCCTCTGCACGACGATCGGCCGCTTTGACGGCCTCAAGGTCGTCGCCCGCGATGAAGCGGGGCTCCTGCGCCTTCGCGTGGAGAGCAGTCTCGGCCCCGCGAGCGACGCCACCCGAGATCCGCTTGCCCTCCCGGGCGACACCGCCGCCGTCGAGGCGCTCCCCGATGGCGATTTGGTCGTTGCGGCGCGGACGTCCGACGGGGCCGGCGCGACTGACCTTCTGCCGTCCTCCGCGCTCGGCGCCGCGTTCCCAAATCTCGACGAAGCGGCCAAAAAAGGGGTCGATGACGCCTACCTCGCCTTCCGAAGCGCCCGCGGCCCCTGGCTGGTCGCGAGCAAGCGCGATGAACCGGCGCTGTTTCTGCGGACGGCGATCGCCGACGACGCCGCGCTCGTCCGCTTCGACAAAGCGATCGAAACCGCCGGCTCCTCGAAGTCGCTCCGCGAGGCGCTACGCCTTGGGCGCGTCGTGGCGCTGCCGCCGGCTGGCGAGCGGCCTTCCTATCGCTTCGAGCTCGCCGCCGCCGGGAAGACGCGGAGCGGCGAGGGGAGCGGACCGACGCTCACTACGACGCGTGGCGCCGGAAACCTGCGCACCTTCCGCCTCGGCTTCACGCTCCCAACGCCGGCCGCGAAAGACGCCCCCAAAGACGGGGGCAAGGCGGCACCGACGACCCCACAAGCGCCGCCGGAAGCGCCCTCGCCGATTGGGCCCGATCTCCGTAAGTTCAAGGGAATTCCAGCGCTTTTTGCAGTGGCTCGCCCGCGTCTCTTCGACGTCGGCACGCCGAAAGATCCGCCGATGCTCCTCGTCGTCGGCCGCGACGAAGCGCTCGGCGTCCTCGAAGCGACCTGCCCGGTGGAGACGGCCGCCTCGTTCTTCTGAGCCGTAGGAGGGTCAGGCGCGAAGCGTCGGCGGTCGACTCCGCGCGTAGCGGGCGGCGAGTGTCTGGCCCTCGGTAGCGAGTTCGGTGAAGGTCACCGCGAAGCCGGCGGGGCGGTCGCCGTCTTCGTCTTGGGTCGCGCTCACGATCCCGCGCGCGGCCGCCGTCGCGTCGCCGGGGAAGATGAGCTGGAGGGGGACGTCGCTGCCGAGGGCAGGCGCCTTCGCGTAGGTCGCCACGAAGACGCCGGTGATCTTCCCGTCGACGTTGCAGGTGAAATTCGTGGCGTCGCCGGGCCGCAGGTCGACGGCGATCGGCGTGCCTCCGCGCGCCTGGACGAGCTTCTCAAGGCGCGAAAGTTGTTCCAAAATCGCCTGCGGGGCCTGCGCGTTCGGGCCGCCGACCGCCCCGCCCGGGGAGCGCGCCACCGCATCGGCCATCGCCTGACCGAGCTGCATGATCGCTTCGAGTTCGACGAGCTGGGGCGACGGGGCGGCGAGCGTCACATTCACGCTCTGCGCGTTCGGTTTTCCGAGGGCGTCGCCGATGCGACCGAGCGCCGCCGCGAAGGCCTCGGCGCCGTGGGCTTCTCGGGCGGCCCCGCTCGCCGTGGCCGCGGCGACCGCCTTGTTGAGCACCTGAAGCTGCTCTTCGAGGCCACCGAGCGTCCCGGTGATCCGGGCGACCGGGTCGTCGCCGTCTTTGCCGCCCCGCTTCGTGCGCAGGTAGGTCTCTTTGATGGTCTCCCAGCGCGTCCGCTCGGCGTCCGTCATCCGATTGCGGAGTTCGGCGAGCTTGAGGAGGTTCTGTTCGGCGCCGGTCGCCAGCGTCTGGGACTCGGCGGCGTAGTGCTCATCGATGGCGCGCTCGAGCTCGTCGTCGGTCATCACCGGCGCGAGCTTCTGCACGATCTTGTTCATGTTTCGGTAGCTGCCCTGGAGCTTGAACGGCGGCTCGCTCCGGTAGGCGTCCTCCTGGGAGGCCGAGCGAATGTAGGCCTGGTTCACCGCGAGGAGGACCTTCTGCACCTTCGCGACGAGACGGAGCATGGCGAGCAGGTCGGTGAGCTCGGCGCCGGAATAGCCGTGGGAGAGTTCGGAGGCGGGGATGCTCTCGCCTTGGGCCATCCGTACGAGCTTGTACAAATCGGCGGGCGCGCGGCCCGAGAGCGGCGCGAGCGCCGGGTGGGACGTGAGCGCGTTCTCCAGATAGCTCAGCGCGAAGAGATCCTGTTTGCCGCCGAGGACCTCGCCGAGGTTGTAGGTATCGGCGCGGTTCGCGAGCATGTCGGGGATCCGGAACCGGGCGCCGCTCTCCGTGTACGGGTTCGCCGCCATGACGACGCAGAAGCGCTTCCCGCGGAAATCGTAGGTCCGCGAGCGCCCGTTCCAGACGCCTTCGACTTTGCGCTGCGCGTCGCAGAGGCTGATAAATTTCTCGAGAAATTCCGGGGAGGTATGCTGTACGTCGTCGACGTAGAGCATCACGTTGTTCCCCATTTCGAAGCCGAGATTGATCCGCTCGACTTCTTGGCGGGCCGTCAGGCTCTTGCACTCGGCGGGATCGAGGGAGTGGACGTCGTGGCCGAGGGCGGGGCCGTTCACCTTCACGAAAACGAGCCCGAGGACGCTCGCCACGTACTCCATGAGCGTCGTCTTCCCGTAGCCGGGCGGCGAAACGAGGAACAGAAGCCCCATGCGATCGGTGCGCTGGGCGGCCCCCGTCGCACCAATTTGCTTTGCCAGATTCGTACCGACGAGCGGGAGATAGACTTCGTCAATCAATCGGTTTCGGACGAAGGACGAAAGCACCTTCGGGACGAACTCTTCGAGGCGCAGGCGGGCGCGCTGTTCGCTGAGGAGTTCGCTCCGGAGGCGCCGGTAGCTCCGGAAGCGCCCGGCGATCACCGTCTCGAAGTGGCGGACGCGATTCAAATATTCGGCGAGTTCGAGGGCGATGGCGCCGTCACGGATCCGCGGATGCGTGCCGAGGAGGCCGGTGACTTCGACGGTCGTCTCCGCGGAGAGCGTCTCGCGATCGACGCGACCGTCGGTGAGCAAAATGGCGGCAATTTCCGGCGCATAATTGCCAAGATGGGGGAGTGAATGCTCGAGACTACGCGCATAGTGGAGCGCGAGCCGCGCCGCCTCTCGCGGGTGACTTGCGAGGAGCTCAAGCTCGTCCTGGAGGGCCCGGTACTCACCAGCGTCGTCGAGCTTACGGCGGAGGAGCTTCGCCCCTTCGTCGGACGCACGGGCGACCGGGAACCGGGGAATTTTCTGGGCGAGCGTCTCGACGATGAGATCGGCACTGTCGCCGAGGATTTCGGCGGTCGTCGGGAAGTCGTCGAAGCGGGCGGCGAAGGCGGAGACGGCGGCGAGGAGCTCCCGTTTCAGCGCCGCAACGCCACGGCCGTCGGCAAAAAGGGCGGCCAGGCGGGCGACGCTCTGGGCCTGGCGGACGAGGACCGCGCGCGGCTCGGCGGGGAGGTCACAGACGAAACGGAGGGCAATCGCGCGCGCTTCCGGGGCGAAGCGTAGGGGGCCGGCGGCGTCGAAGGCGGGGAGGACGTGGGTGAGAATCCGCGTCGCGTCGACGTCGTGGACGCCGCGTTCGTAGCCCTCATCGAGGCGCTGGGCCGCCTGTTCGGCGACGAGTGGGCCGAGGCGATCTTCGCGGATCGCCGCGCGCAAGGTGGCGAGGGGAGGGGAGGCGGGGCGTCCATCAAATGCATTCTGCAATAGTTGGAACGCCAAGTATTCCCCGCGGTAGACATCGGCCCCTTCCGAGGCGAGCGACTGCTCCCAGACCTCCGCGAGCGCTTCGAAGGCGGGGAGGCGTTCCGGCGCCGCCTGGGCGAGCGGTGTGTGGAAGTCGGTGCCGGTCAGGTGAAGCACGAGTTCGGCGGTCGGCGCGGCGTCGTCGCCCGCTTCGTCGCCGCGGCTAGCAAATTCGCGGGTCGACGCCGACGGACGGGCCCTTGGGACAAGCACCAGGTCGATGGCGCTCTTCGTCACAGAAAAGGTGAAGCCGCCGAGCTTCACGCCGTCGCCGTCGCTCAATTCGCGGGCGTCCCGGAGCTTGCGGACGGCGTCCTGGCGGGCCGTCTTCAGCCGCGTGGCGAGTTCGTCAGCGCGAACGTTCTCGCCGAGCGCCGCGAGCTTCGTCGCCGAGTCGGTGATCTTTCGCACCATCGGATCGGCGGCGAAATAGGCAAGAAGATCTTCTTCTTTCGTGAACGTGGCCGCCTTGCGCGCGACCCCTTGGAGCAGGCGCTCCCCCCCTTCGGCGAGCGTCGCCGCCCGCTTGTGGCGTTCGTCGGTCAGCGTCTGCCGGCGGGCGCCAAAGGTCTCGGCGACCTCCTCCCGTTTCTTGTCGAGCTCAATCGCGAATTCGTCGAGCTCGCCAAACCGGGTTGAGAGTTCTTCCACACGCAGGAGGAGCTTCCCGAGTTCGGCGTCGCAGGCCTCCGGCGTCGTGCAGGCGCTCACGGCGGCGCCGACCGCTTGGGCAAAGACCCCGAGCTGGACGGCGAGCTCGGCGCGCCCCTCGCGACCGTACAATTCCTTGCGCCGCGTCTCGAAGACCGCCTTTGCCCGGTTGGCGACGGCGAGCGTCCGCGAGAGCTGTTCGAGGACGCGCGTCCGCTTCGTCGGGTCGTCGACGTCGAGCCCGGAGACGGTCTCGCCGAGGAGCAGAAGTCGCGAATGAAGCTCCTCCAAACGGGCTTTGAGAGGGGCAAGTTCGACGGTCTTTTCCGTCTTTTCGATCGCCGTCGCCGTCGCCTCCAGGGCGGCAAGGACGGGCGCCCACGCGCCGTCGGCCTCGAAGAAATCGACGCAGGCGATCCGCACCTCGTCGAAGCGCCCGTCGACCGCCTTCTCCAGCGCATCGATCGCCACGAGATCGACGTAGCGAAGCTCCCGAAGAGCCACGAGTTTTCCCCGCTGGGAGCGAAGCGCGGCGAGCGCCTCCAAGAAGCTCTCCGCCGAGGGGGAGTCCTCGGGGCGTTTGCCACGAAGCAC
>JAAFHJ010000159.1 GCA_013298325.1 Myxococcales bacterium
AGACCGCCTTCCATACGTGGATTCGGCGTCACCCGGACGACGGGCGCTGGATCCTCTCGAACGGCTACGACTGGACCTACTTCACCGTCGTCGATGTGGCTTTTTTCGTCCGCGCGATCAGTGTTGGGGAAGACGGAGCCCCCGTGCTCATGCTGTCTGACGGCTCCACGGAGCCGTTTTTTCCCGAGTTTTTGCGCAGCAAGCCGGGAACAGATGCGCTCTACATCTTTATCAAGCGCGGCACCGAAGCAGCGACGCTCGCCAAGTTCGAGCGCCATGCCCAAAACGGCCTCGCCCCGTGGCTCGTCGAGCACGACGGGGAGCTTTTCTTCGCCGTCGGCGGCAAGCGATACTCGGCATCCCCGCCCGAAATTTCGGGAACGGAAGCCGCGCGGTAGGTCTCGCGCGCAATTCTGCCCGAAACGCATCCGTTTTCCGATAGCTTGCGCGGCCGCACCATGCGTCTCCTCATCGCCGACAAGCTCCACCCCAAGGCCATTGAAGAACTCCGGACCCTCCCTGTGGAGGTCATCTACGAGCCCGAGCTGACGAAGGAGACCCTCGAAACGAAGCTGGACGGCGTCGGTATTCTCGTTGTTCGGTCGACGGAAGTCACCGAAACCGCCATTGAGAACGCGAAACAGCTCAATCTGATCGTTCGCGCCGGTACCGAAACGCAGACGATCGCCGTCGCAGCCGCAAGCCGGCGAGGCATCTACGTCGCCAACTGCCCCGGCAAGAACGCTTCCGCGGTCGCCGAACTCGCCCTCGGGATGCTCATCGCCCTCGACCGCCGCATTCCTGATGCCGTGCGGTCTCTCCGCGAAGGTCGTTGGGAGCGGACGGAGTACGCGAAGGCCGAGGGGCTCGCAGGGCGCCGTCTCGGGATCGCCGGCTTCGGCGCGATCGGCCGCGAAGTCGCTGCGCGCGCAAAAGGTTTCGGAATGATTCCAGTGGTTTGGAGCCGCGGCCTCGGCGCAAATCGCGCCGCCGAGTTCGGCGTCCAGCACGCGACGAGCATCGAGGACCTCGCCAAGAAGAGCGACGCGTTCTCCGTGCATCTTGCACTGAGCGACCGCACGGCAAACATCGTCGGCAAGCACGTGTTTGATGCGCTTCCGAAGGGGGCCCTCTTCCTGAACCTCGCGCGAGCCGGTCTTGTAGACTACACGGAACTTCGTCGCGCCGTTCGCGAGAAGGGGATCCGCGCGGCGCTCGACGTCTATCCGGACGAACCCAAGGGCGGGAAGAAGGAGTACGCGACCGACCTGTTCGATGCGCCGGCGACGGCCACGGGTGGTTTTGTCTATGGAACTCCGCACATTGCGGCGTCGACCGACCAGGCCCAGTTCGTCATCGCGAGCGAGACCGTCCGCGTGATCCGCCATTTCCTCCAGGAAGGGACGGTCCCGAACGTTGTGAACGTGACGAACGCTCGCCACGCGAAATTTCAAATGGTCATTCGGATGGTCGACAAAGTCGGAACCTTCGCGAATGTCCTCGCAGTCATCAAGCGCCACGGGATCAACGTCGAAGAGGTCACGAACACCGTCTTCGAAGGCGGCGTCGCCTCGACGGCACGGCTCCGGCTCGTTACCCGTCCCAGCGAAGGGTGCCTCGCCGAAATTCGCGCCTTCGATGAAGTGCTGCACATCGACGTTGTGACCCTCCCGAACCTCGCCTGAACATGTCTGTTTTCGCGCGATTGCGGGCCGCTGCACTGGTTTGTGCGGCGGCAACGGTGGTGCTCGGCTGCAAAAAGGGGGCACCGGGCGACGGCGACGGGGGCCTCGACGGCGGGCTGGATGGGGCTGTCGTGACGGCGAGCGACGCAGGCGCAATTGAGCTTCCGTCGCACGCGGCGGCCGTTACGCCCAGCGACGACGCCAACATTCCGCCCGCGGCGAGCGACGAACTCGACGCCCGAATGAAGCACCTGCTGGAGGCCATCGCGCAAGACCAGCCGGAACTCGCCCAGGACGTGCTGTTTCCGCGAAAGGGGTACGTCGACTTCGCCGATGCGAAAGATCCCGGAAAAGCGTGGGACACCAAGGTCAAAGCGAGCTTCGACAAGTCGATCCACAAGCTCCACAAGACCAAAGGGATCGAGCGTTCGACCTTCAGCTCCTTCGAGCTCGGGAAGAACATCGTTCACACGGCCGCCAAGAAAAAAGAGCTAAAATCGCCAACTTGGCGCGTGAAGCACTCGAAGCTCTATTACATGGCAGAGGGCCACACGAAGACGCTGGTGCTCGCAGAGCTGACTTCGTGGAAAGGCGCGTGGTACGTGACGCGCCTTCGCTGACGCCGCGACCGCATGCGGTCTAGCGGGCCGGCATGGCGGGCGCCTGTGGGTGGTTCACGTCTCCGGTCGCCTCGCAGTAGACTGCCAGTTCTTCGTGGGTTTCCGCAGAGATACGGTAGTTCGCGTCGTTGGACGAAACCCGAACGAGGACGTGGGTCGGAACGGTACCTGGCCCTACCGTGGCGGCGTCGGGATCGCGGAGTTGGCTCTCGGAAATCGGGACGAGGCGCACCGACGGGTCCCCCTCGAGGGCGCGGGCGAGGAGCGCGCGGCGCACCGTGAGGCGACGATGGGCAGCTGCGCCGGCAAAGGCAGGGACGAGGATCGCGCCGAGCGTAACCAGAAGCGTTCCCAGCACATGGGCGAGGCCGGGCGTATGTTCGGCCCTTACCGGCGCCTCCCCAAGCCCCTTCCCGAGCGCAGCCAAGGCAATGAAGAACGCGAAGAGCGCAGGCACGACCATGATCCCGTGGGCAACGCGGAGCGAGGCATCGACGGCATCGGCGCGCTTCGATGGCATCTTTGAACTCGCCCACCAAAGCGGCAATCCGTACGTCAAGAATGCGATCGTGGCCGCCGGGATCCAAATCATGGCGCCGAAGGTCGTTCCGAGAGCGAACCCCCCTAAGATCTTCAGAATCACATCATTCAGTCGCTCGCTGTGCGAGTCGCCAAGAAGCATGGCAGAACCGGCGAAACCGCCATTGAGCATTCCGAACACGGCCGCACCGACACCGAGACGTACGAGCGGAGGAAGCTTCGCCAAATAGATCTTCTCGCCGGGGGCATTCTCCGGCGTTCGCGCCCCGAGGCGCAGCCAAAACCAGGCGAGAATCGCCGTGGAAGCCCCGAGCGCTGTACCAAAGCGGACATCGATCAGGCTGAAGGCGGCCAACACGCAGGCGGCGAAGCCGAGGGCCCCGGCGGCAGCGACGGTTCGCAGCGGCTCCGAGCGGCGCGCGAGCGGGACGGGGGACGGCGTCGACATACTTTTCCTCGCAGTTTCAAAGCGTCAAGACGACCTTCCCAATCGTTCTTCCCGCTTCGAGCGCGGCGTGCGCATCGGCGACGTTTTCAAAGGGGAAGGGCGTGAGTGCGGGGAACGTCAGTGCACCGCTCGCGAACAACGGTAGGAGCGACGCCATTCCCTCGGCAAGGACTTCTTGGTGCTCAAACAAATAGGAGAGGTTGAACGCGAGGACGCTCGCGTTGGCGTTGGTCATTGCGAGCGGATTGAAACGCGGGGTGCGCAGCCAACCGGCGGCCAACCGGAGCCAGTTCGGCTTTCCGCCGCCACGCGGCAGCATCGAATGGAAACCGTAGATCACCAGGCGGCCCGGCTTCGCCAGATGGCTGTAACTTGCATGCAGCGTCTCGACGCCGTTCGCATCAAAGATCGCGTCGAAACCGCCCGGCGCAAGGAGTGCGGCGGTGGGCCACAAATCCTCGTTTCCTTTGTCGATCACGCGCAGGCGCTCGGCATTTTCCCCGGCGAGACCGACGACCGCGCCAACTTTGGCCGCGCCGCCGACGACAGCAACGACCTCACAGCCCCGCCTCAGCGCAAGCTGCACGAGCGCCGAACCGACGCCCCCCGCCGCCGAGTGAATGAGCACCTTCGCCCCCGGCCGGGGCCGGGCAAGCTCTTCGAGGGCGTACCAGGCCGTTAGAAAGACCGTCGGAAATGCGGCCGCTTCTTGGGCACTAATCCCCGGCGGAATCAGGAATAGTTGTGTTTGAGGGACGACGACGTGGGAGGCGTATCCTCCGAAACGCGTCACCCCGAACACGCGGTCTCCGACAGAAAATCCAGAGGTTCCGGCGCCAAGCGCTGCCACTTTTCCCGCGAACTCAAAACCGGGAGTAATCGGCCAACCGACGTACTCTTTGGCGCTTGCATAGAGCCCCATACGGATAATGCAATCGGCATAGTTCACGCCGATTGCTTCCGTGCTCACGGAGATCTCGCCGGGACCGGGGGGCGGCGTCGGAACCGTTTCAAACTGGAGTCTCTCGTAGCCCCCGGCCTTCGCAATCGTCACACGTCGCATCGCGCGAGTGTGATCGGCCCGGCGGCGAATGGGAAGCGGGATCGTGCGATCAGGCTGCGAGCGACTGACGGAGCGCCGCGACGAGAGCGACTGCGCGACGACCACGCGGGATTCCAAGCACGCGATCGGTAAACGATTCCAGGCGGTTGGCGGCATCCGCCGCAAATGCGTCGAACGCGGCTTCGCGGGCCGCATCGAGCTCGGCGGCGACGGAGGGGCCGAGGACTGTGCAGAAATAGGCGTGGAGATCCCAGGAGAGGGACGCGTGGGAGGCCTCGTCGTCGGCTAGCGCAGCGAAAGCGAGGCGCAGGTCGGCCCGGGTCGCAAACCGCGCCTGGTGGGCCGCGACGAGCGCTCCGAAGGTCTCCCGGACACAGCCTTCGATGGCATTTTCACGTGCAAGTTCGATCATTTCCCGCCTGGAAGCGGGGCGTTTCGGCAGCGTCGCTACGGCGCCGTACTGCGCGGCGAGGGCGGCCATCGATGCAGCATGCACGGTCTCCTCGCCAGCAGCCTTCTCGGCGCGGGCCGCGAGACCGGCGCACTCCTCCGCTCCGCCTCGGACGGCGGCGCCGAGCGTGGCGGCAAGGTCCTCGAAGGCAAACACCGAGGCCGCTTCGTAGTAGGCCTGGAACGCGAGACGCTCCCCGACCGTCTCCCCCTCCGGGCAGGCGGTGAGCCCCTCCGGAATGCGCCCGACGCCGCACGCCCCGCACAAGTACTGAATCGTGGTTCCGCCGTCGCCGTTCGCGCCCCGGAAGCAACTGAATGCGTCGTTGGATGCTCCCGTGACCGCCGTGCAGATGCGCTGGCAGTCGATGGCACACGCGTCACCGCCGTTTGATACGCCGCAATTCGGGTCAGAATTGGCGTCGCAACACCACTTCGCCTCATCGGCGACCGTCCCGGACACGCAGGGGGGCGACGTGATGATCGGACCGTCGGGAACGTCTGCGTCGCTCTCCGGGGTGGCGTCGGGGGCGATTCCGTCGGCGCGGGCGTCGGCAGGGGTCGAAGCATCGCCGCCCCCCTCCACCGTGACGACGTCGCCACAGGCGAGCGCGAAGAACGGCGACGCGAGGATCGAAAGGAACAGGGGGGCGAGGCTGCGGGATGCGTGCATACGCATCGACGCATCACACGCCGTACCAGCAAGGACGCATGGAATTACCCGGATTTACGCGTCTCAAAAGTTGTGCCAGCGCGTGCCAGCGGGCACTTCACCCTTTCAGATCGCGCTTCACTTCATCCAGGAGCGCGTCGACGCGGAGGCGGGCGTCCTGCCCCTCGTCGTAGAGGAACCGAAGATCCGGAGCGACGCGGAGTTGGAGACGGGTCCCGAGCTCGCGGCGGAGGAAGCCGTAGGCGCGGCGGAAGCCGTCCTGGCACTCCTTACGTCGCGATTCGGGGGCGAGGCCGTCGATGAAACGAAAGTAAATACGGCCGAATCGGCAGTCGTCGGTGACCTGGACCTCCGACACGAGCACGCCGCGGAGCGCCGGGTCCGATACTTCGCTCAAGAGGAGAAGCGCGAGCTCCTCCTTCATTCGTTCTGCCACACGCGTGCTTCGTTTGTTCTCGTTCGCCACGCGCGCCTCGTAGCGCGTCGCTGCCGCGCCGTCACGAACGGCAGCGTTCCCCCGCGACTTTCCTCACTCGGCCGGTACTGGCACGCCACAGACGAGGGTCGCCCCGGTCGGTGCGAAGAGCTTCTTGAGGGCATTCGCCCCCTTCGGCGCGTAGTTTCCAGCATCGAATTGCGAGAAGACCGCCAAAGACGGCTTTCCGCCAATCCGTGCCGCTTTCACTTCAAGTTCTTCGGTCTTTTTGGCCTTCTTGAGGATCGCTTCGGCATCCGCTTTTTTATCGGCGGGAATCACCACCAGCGCCAGCTTTTCCTCGCACTTCGAAGCATCTTCCACCGTCAGTCGGGTGCGAGTCCCTTCATAGGTGGCGATTTGTTCGCGAAGGCTCGGAAGCTTTTGAGGGGCGACACGGAGCGTCTTCCGAAGAATGTCGATCGTGCCACTTCCGCCGTTTTCGACCGCATGTTTCGTGACGGGACAGTTCTGGCCGAGGAAGAGCGGATCGCTCGGATCGGAGACCTCGAAACCGAGAATCGTGCAGGATGCATGCTTTGCGGCCCACGGCCCGTCGACGGCGACGAACGGGCTGTTCGGCGCGGAAGCGCGTGAATACACGGCCCCAACGGGGGCGTCGTGGTTCCCACCGGCGTCGTGAGTCGCTACCCAGAGCGCGCCCGACGGGTCGACGGCGACCGCGTCGAAGAGGATGCCGGAGGGCGCCGGCACCTTCAGCGGAAGCGGCGCCGAGCCGGGGGTGACCGCGAGGAGCTGGTCGTTCGCCGCCACATAGAGCGTGCCGGTTTCGGTGACTGCGAGGCTCGAATTTCCGCGAGTTTCTGGCAATGCCGAGACGGTCGCCGTCATCGCACCCGGCGGGTAATAGGCGTATTGAGGGGTGTCTTGGTCGCAGTCGTAGCCGGTCACAAAAAGATCGCCGCGCTTGTTGGCAACGAGGCCTTCCGGGCAGAAGTTCTTGGGAATCGCGGGGACGACGGCCTTGCTCTTCGGGTCTGCAAGAGTCGCGACATCGACGAATGCCGGCGGCTTCCCCTTCGCCATTTTGCAATCGGGATTTTCAAAGGAGCAATTGCCAAGCGGGCGCGGCGTTGAAACCTGGATCGTCAACGACGTCCCCGCGCGCTCGACGACCGCCAAGTAGGCGATATCGGTACCGACCGTCTTCCAGGTCGCCCCTTCCAGGGCGGCGACGGTGGCGAACTGGCCAACGCGCTCGATGGTCTCCCAGCGCGTCAAGAGCGGACGCGCGGCGAAAGGGGCGTTCCAAAACGTGGTTTCCCAGGCGAGGGTCGCCGCGGTGAGGGCGAGCGGCGAATAGGGGGCGCCGGTAACGACGCTTTCGGCGACGAAGTCTTTCGTGGCATCGGCGGGGGCGATGGCGCGGAGGAATCCGTGGGCGAAACGGACGCTTCCATCGGCGCCGCGGGTAAGGACCGAACCGGGCCGACCGTGGTCGATGTCGATCCCTTCCTGCTCCGAAATGGTCGCGATTACGCCGATTTTGGGCTCCGGTGCCTTCGGCGCGACGACGATGGAGGGGGTCGCCGAAGCCGACGGCCGGGCGCTTGGAGTCGTCGACGCCGGGTCCGTTGGGGCCGGCGGAGCACCACATGCGGCGAGGAGGCCAAGTAGCGACGAAGCGGCGAGCACGAGCGAAGAGCGCATGGGCGAGCGATCTACCTTGCATCGGCGGCGCGGCCCACCGAGAAAGAAGCGGTGACCGCCGCCCGGAGACGCCCCTTCCCGTTCGCGACGCCTGCCGCGTTCGTTGCGCTGCTCGGAACCGCGTCGGTCGGGGTATCGATGCCGGCACGCCCCGTCGAAAACGCCCCACCGATGCCCGAGCCGGCGACGACGGCGTCTCCGCGAGACCCGGTGACGAGGAACGGCACGTGCGAGGGGTGCCACTCAGAAATCGCTGCAGAATGGGGCACTTCCGGGCACAAGAACGCCTTTGCCGATCGCGACTTCCGGGCGAGCCTCGCCCGCGAACCGCTCCCCTTTTGCCGCGGCTGCCACGCGCCGGAGGCCGATCCGAACCAGGATCCCCCCGCCGATCGTGCGGCGCTGGGCGTCGGTTGCGTGACCTGCCACAGCCCCCACAACGGCCCCGGCGTCCTCGCCGTCCCTCACACGACGCCACCGACAGGGGTCAACGGCCATCGTGCCAATGACGCCCTTGTTTCCAACGCCGATTTTGCCTCTGAAAAGGCGTGCGCGCGGTGCCACGAATTCGGTTTTCCCGACTCAATCCGTCGCGGAAAACCCCTTTTGATGCAGTCTACCATTACGGAGGGGGCGAACTCCGGCATCGGCGGAACCTGCAATGACTGCCACATGCCAAAGGTCGAAGGCCCCGGAGGAACGCCCCATCGGAGCCATCGCTTCAGCGTCGATGAAACGATGTTGAAGGGGGCCCTCGACGTCGCGACGACGCGCACCGGCGAGCACGTGACGGTCACACTTACCAGTCGCGGTGTCGGCCATGCCTTCCCCACCGGCGACCTATTCCGGCGCCTCGTCTTGACGCTAAAAATAGGCGAAAAGACTCGAAAAATTCCGCTCGCGCGCGCCTGGGAGGACCGTACAAGCGCCAACGGGAGCTTGCGCGTGCTCGCCGCCGACACGCGCCTTCAGGCAGCGCCGGTCACGTTCACCGAAGAGAGCCCGCGCCCCGTCGAGTGGCAAGTTACCTACGAGCGGGCCGCGAGCCGCACCGACTCCCACGGTCGGATCCCGGTCGCCCTCTTTGGCAGTACCGTCCTTGCCCGCGGCGTCCGCTAGTCGCTATTTCACCGGCATGGCAATGCCACAAACGAGCGAAGCACCGGCGCGTGCGAGGAGTTTTTGAATCGCGTTCGCCTCTTTGGGGGAATGGCGATACACGGGCCCCTGGACGACGATTTCTTCCTTCCCTGCCAAGCGGGCCGGGCCGATCGCAAGGCCGTCGGTCTTCGTCTTGGGGGCCTTGGCGAGAAGCGTTGTCGCGGTGGCCGCCTGATCGGCGGGAACGACGACGGTCGCGAACGTTTCCGGGCACTTCTGGGCATCGATCACCGTCGTTCGCGGGCGAGCCGCCTCGTACGAGACGACCTGCGCACGGACCCCCGGCAG
>JAAFHJ010000016.1 GCA_013298325.1 Myxococcales bacterium
AACTTGCCGTACTCGGCGGTCGCGATCGCCGTCCAGGTGATGGTGTTGGCCGGGTTGCCGGTCCCGGAGCCGCCGCGCTGGGAGCCGACCGGCGTTGCATTTCCGGCGTTGACCGCATTGACGTAGTCAAATGGGGCGTTCGTCAGCTCGTTGTTCACCGCGTTTGTATAGCGATAGAGGGGGTGCGTAAGGCTCGCGTTCGCGATGAAGGTCCAGTCGCCTCCGAAGAGCTTCTCGACTGGCATCGCCCCCTGAACGCCGATGCTCGGGGAGACGAACATCGTCCGGTAACGAGACGTCTTCGAGGTCGGCAGACCGAGCCCGATGTAGGGGGCGATCTTGAGCTTCGCCGACTTGCTGAGGTCGAAGGCTTTGATCCCCTGGTACCAGGCCTGGATGTTCGTGTCCGAGAGCTCGAGCTCGTGGGCGTAGGTCGTGCCGTCCGAGTTCGTCCACTCGTAGGTCGCCGAGATACGGCCACGAAGCTGGAAATTCTTGTTGATTTTGTAGCGCGGGCTGAACGACGTGAACGTCTGGACCGTCGGGTTGTAGGTCGGCTGGTAAGGCTTCACCAGGGTGCTGAGCGTCGCGCTCGTCTGCGTGAAGACCGAGGAGCCTGCGAAGCCGTCGATCCAGGTCGTTTCCGGCGCCTTTGCCGTCTCGGGGGCCGCCGGCGGCGTGTCGGTCGTGGCGGGCGTCGTCGTTCCGCCGACCGTGACGGTGGCCGTCGGAGCGGCTGCGCTCGGCGGCTGCGTCGGGTCGGTCGGTGCTGCCGTGCCCGAGACCGTCTGGGCGGCGACCGGCGGCGCGTAACCGAGGGCCGGCGCGGCGTCCGAGGCTCCACCAGCGTGCGCTTGTGCAGCAAAAGCGAGGACCGGAGTAGCGACGAAGAGCGAAAGGACGGACAGCTTCACGGGAGCTCCAGGGGCATCGGCGGCACGGGGCCGACGAGCTCGGATGGGACGCCCCTCACCAGAGGACGGTGAGGGCGGGTGCGTTTCGAGGGCGGAATCAAGACGTGGCGTCGACGAGGGTGGCATCGACGCCGTTGTGGTGGGCGACAATGCAGGATCCGTTCCGTCTTGAAAAGCAGAATTTTCCGCGGATTTGCTCCATCGTCACCGAGCACCGTTGCGATCTTGTCGGTCCCAGGTCGGGGGGCCGATGGAAGGTTGACGGCCCGCCTGCCAGGCCGCCTGCCCGCCTGCTAGGCGAGCGAGTAATGACGGACGTCGGCGACGGCCCGCCGCAGCTCTGCGCGGAAGTCGGGGTGGGCGATGGCGATAAGCGCCTCCGCGCGCTCGCGGAGCGTCTTGCCGACGAGGTTCACCGTGCCGTACTCGGTGACGACGTAGTGGACGTGGCCGCGCGTCGTGACCACCCCGGCCCCCGGCTTCAAGGAGGGGACGATGCGTGAGACGGTGCCTTTGGCCGCCGTCGACGGAAGCGCGAGGATCGGCTTCCCCCCCTTCGAGAGGGCGGCGCCACGGATGAAGTCCATCTGCCCGCCGATGCCCGAATAGATGGAGAAGCCCATCGAGTCGGCACAGACTTGGCCCGTCAAGTCGATCTCGATCGCCGAGTTGATCGCGACGACGTTGTCATTCTTGCGAATCATCAGCGTGTCGTTGGTGTGATTGCAGGGGTGGAACTGCACCATCGGGTTATCATCGACGTAGTCGAAGACCTTCTTGGTTCCGTTGACAAAACTTGTGATGGAGATGCCGGGATAGACGTTCTTTCGGCGATTGTTCACGACGCCACTCTCGAGGAGAGGCACGAGGTGATCGGAGAACATTTCGGTATGAACGCCGAGGTCGTTCTTCCCGCCAAGGCGCGTGAGAACCGCGTCTGGGATGGCGCCGATCCCCATCTGAAGCGTCGCGCCATCCACGACCAAGTTTGCAATTTCTTGGCCGATTTTCCCTTCGACTTCCGTCGGTTCCTTGCCCGCCTCGTGGGCGATAAGTGGCCGATCGACGACGGCAAACGCGTCAATCTTCGAGAAGGGGAATGCGGCGGCACCATGGGTGCGTGGCACCTGGGGATTGACGAGCGCGAATACCTTCTTGGCCGTCATCACAGCGGCGAGGGCGGCATCGACGGAAGTGCCGAGGCTGACGAGTCCGTGGCGGTCTGGCGGGGAGACCTGCACGAGCGCGACATCGAGGGGGATCGTCCCGCCGAGGAACAATCGAGGAATATCGGCGAGAAAGATCGGGAGGTAGTCGGCACGCCCCTCGGCAATCGCCTTTCGGACGTTTCCCGCCGCAAAAAAGGAGACGGAGCGGATGCGGCCAGCGACCGCGGGGGCGACGAAGGAATCGGTCCCTGCAGTATGCAGGTGATAGAGCGTGACCCCTTCGACGTCGGTTCGTGCGGCGAGCGCATCCAAAAGGGGGACCGGCGTCATCGCGGCGCCGTGGACGAAGGCCTTCGCGCCGTTCGGAACGAGGGCGGCGAGTTCTGCGACGGAAATCGCGCGGTTGAGGCGGGGATCGGACATGGGCGCCTCTTAAAGGACGGTCGTGCTTCCGGGAAGGGGATGAATGCAATGGCGAGCGATCCGATCCTAGCGCTCCGCCGTGCGCCGATCCCCCCTGGCCCGGGCCACCCTTTTTGGCGAAGGGCCAGGGGGGATACCCGACAAAATCTCTCGATTCGCTGGAAATTTGAATTGGCACGGGGCGTGAGGAAGGGGGACCATGCTCGCCACCGCCCACGCTTCCGCGCTTGTTGGACTCGATGCTCATGCGGTTCGCGTGGAGGTCGACGTCGCCACGTCGATCCCCAGCTTCGAACTTGTCGGTCTCGCCGAGACCGCCGTCCGCGAGAGCCGCGTCCGCGTAAAGAGTGCCCTCTTTCAAATCGGTGTCGACCTCGCGGAACGTCGGGTCGTGGTCAACCTCGCCCCCGCCGACCTCCGCAAGCACGGGTCGGGCTTCGACCTCGCCATCGCCGGCGGCGTCTTAGGGGCCCTTGGGCGGGTCCCCCGGGAGGCCCTTGAGGAGACGCTCCTCCTCGGGGAACTCGCCCTCGACGGAACGCTCCATCCCCTCCGCGGGACGCTCCCGCACCTCCTCGGTGCGCGAAAACGTACGCGAAAAAACGGGCAGGATACACGCGATAAATCCGAGGAAGATTCAGTTTCTACGGCCATCAAACGGGTCATCGTTCCACGGTCAAACGGCGCCGAAGCGGCGCTTGTTGCGGCCCTCGAGTTCGGCCCCGGCGCCTTGGAGATCCGCGTCGCCGACCACCTCGCAGAAGTCGCCGATGCCCTCAACGAGCGACGCCCCCTCGATGCCCCGAGCTATGTGCAACCTGCACGCACCTCCTCTGGCCTCGACGAACTTGCTGACGTTCGCGGTCAGACGCTCGCGCGCCGAGCCCTCGAAGTTGCAGCCGCCGGCGGGCACAACCTGCTCCTGCTGGGGCCGCCTGGCGTCGGCAAGACGATGCTTGCGCGCCGCCTCCCCGGGATTCTTCCTCCCCTCGACGACGAAGAGCGGCTTTCGGTGCTCGCCGTCCAAAGCGTCGCCGGCGTTGCCCGTGCTGACGCCGCGGCGGTCCTTGCCGGAACGCGCCCCTTCCGCGCCCCCCACCACACGGTGAGCGACGTCGCCCTCGTCGGCGGCGGAGATCCCCCACGGCCCGGCGAGGTGAGTTTGGCCCACCACGGCGTCCTCTTCCTCGACGAACTCCCCGAGTTTCGAAGGAGCGCCCTCGAAGCGCTCCGCCAGCCCCTCGAAGACGGAATTGTCACGGTATCTCGAGCCTCTGCGAAGGCGACGTTCCCCGCTTCGCCGCTCGTTGTCGCCGCGATGAACCCGTGCCCCTGCGGCTATGCGGGGGACGGCTCCCGACGCTGCGCCTGCTCGCCGGAGCGGGTCCGTGCCTACCGGGCGCGCATGAGCGGCCCGCTAGTTGATCGCCTCGATCTTCACGTCGTGCTCCCACCGGTCGAAGTCGGTGCACTTTACACCGGGGAGCGCGGCGAGACCTCCGAGGTTGTCCGTGCCCGCGCGATCGCCGCCCGCGAGGCGCAAGCAGAACGGCGCCGCCATGGAGCCCACGCCTCGTGCAACGCGCGCCTGCAAGGGGCTGATCTTGAGAGGTTTTCCGCCCTCGACGAAGCGGGCGCCTCGCTGCTTTCGCGGGCCGCTCAACGGCTCGGCCTCTCCGCGCGCGCCTTCGGAAAGGTCCTCCGCGTCGGGCGAACGCTTGCCGATCTCGATGGGGTCGACGCCGTCCTCGCCCGCCATGTCGCCGAGGCGCTCTCCTTTCGAGTGCTCGACCGCAGCCCCACGTGAGGCCATCGGAACGCGCCTCAACGAAGATTTCTCTCCTATCTCATCCCATCTAACACGTTGTTTTCAAATCTAGGAGTTGTGTATGTTCATGGAAATCGCAGAGAAGCTCAAGGCAGTGAAGTCGGTCGTCTCCAGCGTCGAAAAGCAGTTCGGCAAAGGGGCGATTATGCAGCTCGGGGACGGCGAAGTCGCCGACGTTGCCGTCCTCTCCACGGGATCCCTCACCCTCGATTTTGCGACGGGAATCGGCGGGCTGCCGCGGGGGCGCGTCGTCGAGATTTACGGGCCGGAAGCGAGCGGAAAGACGACGCTCGCCCTCCACGCCATCGCCAGTGCCCAGAAGGCCGGGGGCCTCTGTGCCTTCATTGACGCTGAGCATGCCCTCGATGTTCGCTACGCACGCGCCCTCGGTGTCGAGACCGAGAAGCTGCTCGTTTCCCAGCCGGATACCGGCGAACAGGCGTTGGAAATCGCGGAACTTCTCGTTCGATCTGGTGCGATTGATTTGGTCGTCATCGACTCCGTCGCGGCCCTCGTACCGAAGGCGGAAATCGAAGGGGATATGGGGGATCAGCACATGGGACTCCAGGCGCGCTTGATGAGCCAGGCGCTCCGAAAGCTGACGGCCGTTGCCCACAAAACCGAGACGACGATGCTCTTTATCAATCAGCTTCGGCAGAAGATCGGCGTCGTCTTTGGCAGCCCCGAAACGACGACCGGCGGCAACGCACTCAAGTTCTACGCGAGCATGCGACTCGACGTCCGCCGCATCGGTCAGATCAAGGTCGGGGAGGAGGTCGTCGGAGGACGTACACGCGTCAAGGTCGCGAAGAACAAGATGGCCTCGCCGTTCACCGAAGCCGAATTCGAGATTCGTTATGGCCATGGAATCGACGAACTCTCGGAACTGCTCGACCTCGGAATGGCGGCCGGTCTCGTCGAAAAGAGTGGCAGTCACTTGTCCTTCGCCGGCACCGCCCTCGGGAATGGTCGCGAGCGATCCCGGGAGTCGCTCCGCGAGAACCCGGAACTGTGTGGGATGATTCGTGACGCGATCATCGCGGCGAATCTACCTAAGAATGGGCGTTCATCGATGAATTGAGCGACGACATTCACAGGCGGCTATCGGGGGGAGTCCCGGTAGCCGCCTGCCTTCGGGTGGGCTGCATCGCGGTGGGCCGCGTAGCAGTCCCGATGGACGGCGCCGCCACATCCACCGCAGGCTCGCCCTTCAAAGTTGCCGAGGAGCTTGCGTGTGCATTGCACGCAAGCCTGCCCCGCCAGTTGCGTCTGCATACCGCCGCCTGTGTCGAGGGACGCCTCGACATTCGGATCCTCCGCCGGGTTGTAACTCCCGCCGGCGGCAAGTCCGCGGCCAATGTTTAAAAGTCCAACGATTACAGCGCCATACCAGACCGTCTGCCCGCCGCTCAGGAGTGTCGCTCCGATTCCGAGCACGAGAAGGATCAATCCGAACACAAGTGCGTTGTTGAGTTTCATCGCCAAAGAGCTCCGCTTGCAGCCATGCGCGCACGACAGCACGGGGGCGCACGGAAGCGTGTGAGGCAAAATTCCCCAGCATCGGATTCCCAATTTTCCCCGAGTTTTTTCGCGAGCGCCGCACGCGAACGGGTAGCCTGCACCGCCATGAAGCCTGCCCGTCTTGCCCCGCTCGTCGCCGCCGCGATCCTCGCTGTTCCGTCCCTTGCCGCCGCCGGCACGCTCGCCGTCGGTCCGGGCAAAACCTACGCCGCCCCGTGCGCCGCAATCGCGGCCGCCCAGGCGGGCGACACGATCGAGGTCGACGCCGCGGGAACCTACGTGGGGGACGTCTGTGCCTGGAAGACCGACAACCTGACCCTCAAAGCGGTGAACGGCCGCGCGAAGATCAACGCGGGCGGGAAGAACGCGCAAGGGAAGGGGACCTGGGTCATCTACGCGGCCAATGCAACCATTGATGGCTTCGAGATGTTCGGTCAGGTTTTGAACACCGGTGACACGAATGGGGCGGCAATTCGCCATCAGGGCCTCAACCTGACGATCCGCAACAGCTACTTTCACGACAACCAGAACGGCATTCTCGGTGGGCCGCTCAATCCCGACGGGAGCGACGCTTCCGGGAAGGGGATCGTTCGCATTGAACGTAGCGAGTTCTCCCAGAATGGTGTGCTCAATAGTGGCTACGAGCACAACATGTATCTGAACCACTACGCCGAGTTCTGGCTCGTCAGCTCCTACTCGCACGACGCGAAAGAGGGGCATCTCGTGAAGACGCGAGCCGCCGAAAATCACATTCTTTACAACCGTATCTGGGACGGTGACAACGGAACACCCAGCTACGAAATCAACGTCCCCGATGGCGGGAAGACCTTCATCATCGGCAACGTCATCGAGCAGAACGCGACGACCCACAATCCGAATATCATCTCCTACGCGGAGGAGAGCCGGAGCAATCCCGATCAGTCTCTTTTCGTGATCAACAACACGATCGTCAATCGGCGTTCTGGGGGCACGTTTCTCGTCGATGCTGCGCCGACGCCCGCCGTCCTCAAAAACAACGTCTTCTTCGGCACCGGCACGGTGACCGCGCAAGCGTCGGCGCTCCTCGCCAACAACTCAACGACCACCAATCCCGGTTTCGTCAACCTCGACGGCCACGACTTTCACCTCGTCGCCGGTTCCGAACTCATCGACAAAGGGGCCGATCCGGGCACCGGCGGCGGGATCTCCCTGCTCCCGACGGCCCAGTACGTCGCCGTCGCCTCCCAGGAAGGGCGTTCCGTCGCCGGCGCCGCCATCGACATTGGCGCGTTCGAGCTGGGCGGCGGAGGCCCCGTTGTCGAAGCCGACGGCGGCGTCGTGGTCGGAACCGACGGCGGGGCTGTCGTCCGCGACGGCGGCGTTGTCGAGACCGATTCCGGTGTGACCGGTGACGGCGGCACCCCTCTCACCCAAAGTGGCGACGGCGACTGCAGCTGCACCATGCATCGCGCGACCGGCACGACTCGAGTCGCCGGGCTCGCACTCCTCGTCGCCGGGCTCGTCGCTTCCCGCCGTCGCAAGCGCTGACGTTACCGCGGAAGCAGGCTATCCAGGAGCGCCCCGGCGACGTCGATCTCGGGGCGGACCTCAGCTACTTGTGCAAAGTAGCAGGGGAAATTCGCTTCCAGCACGTAAATGCGCCCGCTCCGATGCAGGAGCAGATCGACGCCCGCGAACGCAACCCGGAGCGCATTTGCCGCGCGCACCGCAGCTTCGGCAAGGCGCGGCTCCGGTCGGTCGGTGTAGTCGGCCCGGTCGCCGCTGGGCTGGGAGCGGAAGTCGTTGTCGGCGGTTGGATTCGTGTAGGATGCAATCGCTCGATCGCCGACGACGATCACGCGGTGGTGAACGGCCTCGCCCACATAGGCGAGCAGCCGCGGCGTCTCCCCGCGACCGCGGACCAGGAAGTCGAGGAGTGGCAGGAGGGTACGCAGGTCGTCGGCCCGAAAGACGCCGACGCCCCCCTCGCCACCGCTGCACTTTACAACGACCGGGAAGCCGCCGAGCGCCGCGACGAGCGCCTCGATCTGTGTCCGATCGGTGCTTCGGAGAGCCGTGCTCCGGGGGACGGTGAGCCCAGCGCCGCGAAAGGCAAGCTCGGGGCTGATGCAGGCGAAGTACGGAGAGTTTTTGTAAAAAGTCGCCGGTGGCGCTTCCGCGGTCGCCCACAAGAAGTGTTCGACGTCGATGGCCAGCGACGAGCCGGCGGTCCGATAGAGGCCGGCGCCCGCTGGGAGGCGATCGGCCGCCGAAAAGCGGAACGCGCTCGCCTCGATCTCGCGCACGGGGACGTTTCGCGCGCCCGCCGCGGCGACGAGGAGGTCGCGCGTCGTCTCCGGCGTTCCATCGTGGACGAGAACCAGCATTGCTTCCCAGCTACCGTTTCTGGAGGTCGTGCTGTTGAAACTTTTTCGCTTCCTCGCTCTTTCTTCGCTTCCGAAGTTCATGCCCGGAGACTTCCGTGGCGGCAACTGTGAGCGTCTTTTGTTCCTGTTCAGAAGCGGATTTGAAGCGCTCACGAATCTTGCCGCGCTGCGTGCGAAGTGCCGCGATTTCCGGATCGGAGACCTTCTTCGCTTCTTCGGCGCGAATGCTGTCCCGATGGCTCACTTTTCGGTCTTTTTCCTTGGCGAGCTTGCCCCGTCGATCGGCAGCGCTCTGCGCTGGAGCCGCTTTTTGCGCCGTATCGCTCTGCAGAGCCACGGCGCCGTTCGCGTCGGTTCCGTCGGGGAGAACCAAAAAGCTACCCGGATGAAGGCCCGCCGGCGTCACGCGTGCTACGAGCAAATTTGCGTCGGCCAGGAGGTCACACAAATCCCATACATCGTCGGCGGTAATCGTAGATCCCAGCCCCTCTGAAACAGACTTTGCGATCGCCTCTACCGAGGTTTTTCCGTCGGAAGATGCGTAGACCGCGGCGGCAATGGGATGAAGACGGTAGGTCTTCTTTGCGACGGTGTCCGTCAGAACGAGGGCGTCGCTCGTCGCGTCGGCGTCGACCACGATGCCGTCGACGCGCGCCTGCGGGGCGGCGGCCGCGGGCGGCGCAGCCACGGGCGGATCGCCGGTGGGCGAGGCCTTGTTCGGCTCCGCGTCGGCGTTGAGGGCGGCCGCAACGAGGGCGAGCGCAATTCCGAGAGCGTTTGCGGCGAGGGGGCGTCTTTCCATCGCCGCGAGCATACGGAGACGGCGTCGCGACGCCACCGTTCACGCAAGCGCCGCGAGGGCCGCCGTCCATTTCGCCAAGGAAACCGGGTAGGGGTTCTTGAGCTCGGGGGCAAAAATCGCCACGCGGAGCTCTTCGAGATCCCACCGCAGCGCGTGCCAGGCGAGGGCGTTCGGCGTCTTTGAGGCGGCCCGCTTCTTCACGAACGCAGCGAGCGCCGGCGTCAGCGGCTCAAGCTTCGCAGAATCCTTGCGAGGATCGGTGATGGCGCGCCCGAGACGGAGCGGCATCGCACGGAAATACCTTGGAAATTGCTGAAGTACTGCGAAGGGGACGTGGGCGTACAGGTCTTCCGGGAGCATCCGCGTGAGCTGCTCGTGGAGATCGCCGAGCGCAAGCTTCGCCCCTGGGTGCTTCGCCGCGCTCTGCATCGCCGTGAGCGCCTTCGTGAGCTCAAGGGCAGCCGCGCCAATCGCAGCATGCCACTGCTGGAAAACGGATTGAAGTCTCCCGATTCCTGCATTGAGCAACGCATCGAAATCGGTCTTGTTTCGCGGGATCGGTCCGTCGTCGAGACGGTAGGCCTCATCGACGATCCGGTGCAGCAGTGCTCGCCGAGCCGCATCCTCAAAGGACTTCGGGAGGAGCCCCGTCCGCACCGTAAGTGGCCGCGGCAAGCGCGCGCTGATCGAGGAAATTTGCACGCGATGGGCGATGAGGACCAAGCGCCGTACGCCGCCGCGCGTTGCCAGCTCGGCCGCATCGCCTGCTTCGAGGAGGGCGAACTCGACCGAGGTCTCCCGGTCGACGAGGGCCGGATAGCTCCGTACTGTCGCGCCGCCGACCTGTCGCACGACGTGGGGTAACAAATCGCCAAAGGTCCAGGCCGTCAATCCTGCTTTCGCTTGAGGAACGACCGGCGCCGCCGCACGGAACGCCGCGCGCGCTTCCATGCCGAAGCGCTCCAGAAGGGCGTCCGCGTCGCGCCCCTCGCCGACGACCTTCCCCTTCCCGTCGACGATCCGAAGGAGGAGCCGCTGGAACGGCGGCAAGAACTCCAGGCGGAAGGCGCTCGGGGGGACGTGCACATCCGCCTCAATTTCAATGGCGGCACTCAGTGCGGGTAAGAAGGGCTCCGCAATGGGCTTTCCGCTCTGCGTCAATGGCGCAATTCGTCGCGCCACCGCCGTCGCAAGGGCGTAGAGCGGGTCTGCCTCGGCCGAGTAAGCCGCTTTGAGATCCCGTTGAATGCCTTTTGAAAGGTCGCGGAGGAGCGTGTACACTTTTTCGCGAAGGGCCCCCGGAACCGTCCCATCGAGTTCGCCGGCGCGAATCTGGGGGACGAGCACGAGCGGGAGCGTGACGGTGATGCCGTCGTCGTCGCGGGCCGGATCGAAGACGTAGCGAAGCGGCAGCGTTGCACCATGCAAGCAAATGCTGTCGGGGAAGTCCTCGTCGCGAAGGGCGCTCTCGCCGGCGAGGACGTCTTCAAGGCGCAGCACGAGGAGGTTCGGATCGCTCCCCTCGGCGGTCGCCCGCCACGCCTCGAAGTCCTTCCCTTGGGTGACGTCGCTCGGCACGCGTGCGTCGAAAAACGCGAGGAGCGCGTCGTCGTCGGAGAGCATGTCGCTCTTGCGAGCCTTCGCGCGCAGTGTGGCGACGTGCTCAAGAAGTTCTCGATTTTTCTTCTGAAAAGCGCCGCGCGTTTCGAACTCACCGCGCACGAGCGCGTGATCGAGGAACAGGAGGCGCGCGCGCGCCGGCTCGATGCGTGAATAGTCGACGTTTCGATCCCGGTAGACGGTGAGGCCGAAGAGCGTCCCGTGTTCCTTCACGACGGCGCGCGCTGTGCGCTCGGACCAGTGGGCCTCGCCGTAGCTCGTGCGCAGAAGGTGGGGGGCAAGCTCGGCGAGCCACTCGGGCTCAATCTTTGCCGCCATTCGTGCAAAGAGTTGCGACGTGTCGACGAGCTCAAACGCCATCATCCACTGGGGATTCTTTCGCGCAAGCGCCGACGACGGGTGGATCACAAAGCGCGTTTGCTTGGCGCCGACGTAGGTCCGCGTCTCCGGGTTCCACTGGCCGATCTTCGACAAAAGACCGGTCAACAGCGCCTTCGAGAGCTGGAGGCCGCGTTGCTCCCCGGTGCTCGTTCCGGTCGGCTTTTTCGTCTTTGCCCCTTTGACGACCTTCAAGTCCTGGCAAAGTTCTTCGAGCTGGCGATGGACGTCTCGCCATTCACGGATGCGAAGAAAAGAGAGGAAAGATTCCCGGCAGACGCGCCGAAGGTGACTTGTCCCCTTCGATTCGGCCTCGCGCACGAAGTCCCACAGCTTCAAAATTCCGACGAAATCGGATTGTTCATCGCGGAAACGTCGGTGAAGATCGTCGGCCTTTTGGAGGTGTTCCCGGGGGCGCTCGCGGACGTCTTGGACATTGAGCGCCGCGGCGACGACGAGCACGTCTTCCAGGCAGCCGAGGTCGCGGCCAGCCAACACCATCCGCGCGATGCGGGGATCGACCGGGAACCGGGCGAGCTCGCGACCGATGGCGGTAAGGGTCCGTTCTTTGGTCAGCGCTCCGAGTTCTTCGAGGACCCGGTACCCCTCAGCAATCGCACCTTTGTCCGGCGGATCGAGGAAGGGGAAGCTCTCGACATCGCCCAAATCGAGCGCCTTCATACGAAGAATGACACCGGCGAGACCGGTACGTTTGATCTCGGGATCGGTGTAGGCGGGGCGCGCTTGAAAGCTTGCTTCGTCGAAGAGGCGAATGCAGACCCCCTCCCGAACGCGGCCGCATCGCCCCTTCCGCTGATCGGCGCTAGCTTGTGAAATTCCTTCAACATGTAGGCGCGTCGTGCCTGAACGACCATCGTAGCGGGACAGGCGGGCCGACCCCGTATCGATGACGTAGACGATGCCGGGGATCGTGATCGACGTCTCGGCGACGTTTGTCGCGAGGACGACGCGACGCTCAGAAATACTCGTAAAGACTTTTTGCTGGGCACTCGCTTCGAGGCGCCCATAAAGCGGCTGAATCACCGTATGACGGAGGCGTCGTCCGACGAGTTCGCTCTCCGCCTCACGGATCTCACGCTCGCCGGGGAAAAAGACGAGGATGTCGCCGTGCGGGTCGAGGCGCGTCACGTTCTCGACGGCATCAGCCACGGCGACGGCGAGGTCGGTCTCTTCGGCAGGGGGCTCGTAGAGGACCTCGACGGGGAACGTCCGCCCTTCGACTTGAAGGACCGGCGCACCCCCGAAGAATTCTGAAAAACGCTCATGCTCAATCGTGGCAGAGCTCACGATCACTTTCAGATCGGGGCGCTCCGGCAGGATTCGCTTCAGGTAGCCGAGCAAGAAATCAATCGTGAGGCTCCGCTCGTGGGCCTCGTCGATGATCAGCGTGTCGTACTTCCGAAGCAGCGGATCTCCATGAATTTCCGCGAGAAGAATCCCGTCGGTCATGAACTTCACGTAGGTCGCCGCCGAGGTGCGGTCGTCGAAGCGGACCTGGTAGCCGACGTCGGTCCCGAGGGGGCTCCCGAGCTCGCTCGCGACGCGCGCCGCCACGCTCGTCGCCGCGATCCGTCGCGGTTGCGTAACGCCGATGACCTTTTCGAGGCCGCGCCCCATCGCGAGCGCGATCTTCGGGAGCTGGGTCGTCTTGCCGGAGCCGGTTGCCCCGGCGACGATCACGACCGAATTTTCATGGATCGCGCGCGCAATGTCTGCGACGCGGCTGCTGATCGGCAGGCCGGGCGGGAACTCAATAGACCCCGACGAAGGCGGGGCAGGGGGCGCTTCCGATGCCATGGGAAGGGCGCCACTACCACACGTTCAATTCAGATTCTTCGCGTCGACTTCCGGAGAGCCCGCTTCGTCTTCATCAGTGTAGTCTGCATAGGCTTCGGCGACCTCGAAGGGGTCTTCGCCGTCGAGGACCGGCTCGATGCCGGCAAACCACCGCTCGCTTCCCTCGATGGCGGCGCCGATCGCGCTGGCGACGTAGCCCTCCTCGAGGACGTCGATACGTGCATAATTCACGCTTGCACGGATCATGATGACGCCGGCCTGGTCGGGGCGCGGCGGCTCAATTTCCAGCGTTACGTGCGGATCGTAGGCGTTCACGGCGGCCGCGTAGGCGAAGAGCGACGGGACGTGCTTCTCCTCGAACTCGGCCCGGCTCACGATGTGAAACACGAAGCTCCCCGGCTGGTGGGTTGCCAAAGCGCCGGCGAGGAGGATGTCTTCGTCGCCGGTATCGACGGCGAAGCGGACGACGTCATCCCCCATGTCGGTCTCTTCGAAGACCAACTCCAAATTTTCGAGGACTGCGCGAACGACGGCGACGCCAGGATGAGCCATGCCCGCAACCGACCACCGTGACCGCGTATCGTCAATGGCCGACGCGCCGTTTCCCCTCGCCATGCGCCGCCGTTCGGTGCACGGTTGAGGCGCCCTCATGAACGACGATCAAGACGACAAAGCCGCGATTTTGGCCCGCCGGAACCGCCTTGTGAAAGCCGCGCTCCTTTCGATGGCAAGCGCCAGCGTCGCAATCGCCTGTGGGTCCGATGCTGACCCGGCGCCCCAACCTTGCCTCAGCATCGCCCTCGATTCCGGCACCGACGCTGCCCCGCAACCGTGCCTCTCACCGGTCGCACCCGACGCCGCCGCCGATGGCGCGCCTCAGCCCTGCCTTTCGGCCCCCATTGATGCCGGCGACGCTGCCCCGCAACCCTGCCTCGACATTGCGATTTCGGATGGCGGCGACGGCGGCTGATCCACGCGCAGAGACGCCTCGCGAAGCGGCCCTGCTCGCCCTCCTCGCGGCGATCCCGGCGACGACCTTCGGTTCTCTGTATGATGCACGTTATGCGGCGTGGCTTGCGGAAGCGGCCCCGCCGCTTGCTGCGTTTGTCGCTGCCGATGAGGGGATCCTCGCGCGCGTGCTTGCGACCGCCCGCCATCCCGAGCGCCTGCCGCTGCTCGTCGAGCGTGACCCCTACGCTATCCTCGCCGATGAGGATGAAATTGCTTCGGAAAGTCCGCTTGTTGTGGAGCTCCTCGCCACCTCGTGGATCGTCGCCGAGCCCCTTGCGCTCGCGCTTCCAACGACGCTCCCTGGAGCGTGGAGCGCCCGCATTGAAGCGGCTCGTGCTGCCGTCCCGGGGGCGTGTGCGCCGCTCTGGCTGAGTCATGCCCTTGGCCCGCGGGGGCGCGTCCTTGGCGACTCCATGGTCGTCGGCGCGCCGGCCCCCTGGCACGATGGGACGATCGGAACGACGGTCGCCCTCTACCTCCACGAGAGTGCCGTCGTGGCCGCCGAGGAGGTGTTTCGGCGGCGGCCGAACGCCGAGTTTTCCCGGTGGGCCCGGACCGAGCGCGATGCAATCGATGGACTCTGCATGTATCTCGGCTACGCGGCGCTCGACCTTCTTGCCGACTACGAAGGGCTCTTGGGTCGGTGGTCCTTCGATCGCCTCGCGACGAGCGACGAAGAGCGCGCCGCTTTCGTCGCCGCCCTCCTAGCGGGCGACGACCGGTAGCGACCGCCGCATGCGCGGGGAAGTGTCCGAAGTTGCCGCGTAAATGGGCACTGGGAGATCGCCGGCGCCGATCTCAGCAGCGGCCCGCGTGCGCACATAGCGGACCTCCTCGAAGGCTTCCGTTTCGAAGCCTTTTTCTGTGCAAACTACACGTGTAAGCCGCGCGTGCGTCGTGCTGCCGTCGAGAGCGATCGGGGCGACGATCACGCGGCCGACCCGATGCCAGGTCGCTGGGACGTCGGCGATCGTGAAACCGACGACGATGGCATCCCAGCGCGGATCCGCCGCAAATTCGCTGGCGAAGGCGTTCTCCGATCCGGCGTCTCGCGGGGCGGAGACAAACGCGTCGCCGGCGACAAGAGAAGCGTGGGGCCAGGCGGCAAGCGTTTCCGCCCCGACGGCGGCGTGGCTTGGGTCGAGTTCAACGCCGAGGACGCTCCCCGTTTCGCCGACGATCGTCGCCAGGACGGCGGTTCCGTAGCCGGTCCCCGCGCCGAGGTCGAGGACGTGCATTCCTTTGGAAATTCCGGCGAGTGTGAACGTCCGCAGGTAGGCGTGAAAGGCGCTCACCGAGCTGTCGCCGCTGGCGTCGAGGGGGATCGCGTGGTCCTTGTGGGCGTCGCCGAGGGCATCGAGGGGGACGAAACGCTCCCGAGGGACCGTCCGGAGCGCGTCGAGGATCGCGGGTTGCGAACGGACGGGCCCCTGTCTTTGTGGGCCCGCCGTCTCTCGCGTCTGCGAACGGACGGGCCCCTGTCTTTGTGGGCCCGCCGTCTCTCGCGTCTGCGAACGGACGGGCCCGACCGCGAGCCCGGCGATCGTCGCATCGCGCCGCTCGGCGGCGTCGCGGGCGAAGTCGGCATCGTCGCGAAGCGTGCGCCGAGCCTCTGCGCTACGTCCGGTGTATTTAGCCCATGAATACCGAAGTTTACGGTAGTGCATGCGCGTCCGTGGCGCGAACTGCTCGATCTGGCCGTCGAGGGCGCGCCGGAAGTAGGCGCGCGACTCTTCGGCGCTGCCGCCGCCCGTTCCTCGGTAGGCAAAGTACTTGGGTGCATCCTGCACGAGAGGTGCGAAGAGTTCGTTCGTCAGCGCGACGCGCCGGTCGTAGCCAAGGTCGTAGGAGGGGTCGACCCACTCGCTGAGAAATTCCTGGTCGCCGTCTTTCCACCACTCGGGGCGGTAGAAGCGACAGCCGGTCTGCGCCTGCCAGGTGGCGCGATCGTCGTCGATGGGCGAGCCCGGGTAGAGGCGGAACGGGTCGACGGAAAGGAAGCCGGTCACGCCGCGCGGATCGTGGAAGAGGCGCTTCAGGTACGCGGCCGAAGTTCGCATGCTTGCTTCGGTTTCGCCGGGGTGGCCGACGATGACGTTCGCCCCCCACGGCAGATCGAGTTCGCGGGCGCGCGCGGAAACGTGCTCCATCTTCGCCAGGTAGTCGTCGAGGCGACCCGACTTTCGAATCCGTGCAAGCTGCACCGGATCGCCCGACTCCAGACCGAACCCGGGCGCACAATTGGCCGCCTGAAACAAACGGAGATCTTCGTCGTCGATCATGTCGACGCGCACGAGGAGCCAGGTGCGGACCGTCTTGATGCCGCTCCGGGCGAGCCCCTCAAGGAAGGCCCGCCGCCACTGCTTTCGCATGCCGAAGAGGGCGTCGGCGACGTAGACGGTCCATCGCTCGAGATTCAAAAATTGGTTAAGATTTTTGAACTCTTCGAGCGCACGCTCGACGTCGAAGGCTCGCCAGGAGGTCTCCCGTTTTGCCCGTTCCATGCAGAATGCACAGTCAAAGGGGCAGCCGCGGGAGAGGTAGATCTCCGCCTGGCTCGCGATGCGCCGCGCGACCGATTTGTAGCGATTGAGAAGGGACCAATCGGACAGCGGGAGTTCGTCGTAGTGGGCGATGGCGTCGGGGCCGAGGGTGAGTCCCCGCAGCGACTCGCGCACGCCGCCGGCTACCGCTTCGACGATCGTGACGAGCGGCTTCTCCCCTTCGCCGACGACGCAGACGTCGAAGCCGTCGTCGGGCGTGAAATCGCCAGGGCGCGCGCTCGGGTGGTAGCCGCCGGCGACGACGATGGTTTCCGGCGAAATCTCTGCAATTCGCTGCGCGATCGCCTGGCAGAGGAGGTAGTCGTAGCTTGAGTAGCAGGAGAGGCCGATGATGCTCCACGGCCGGCCGTTTTCGTCGCCGGCGAGCATCTTCCAGATATCGGTCCCCAGCGCCCGCTCGGCGCCTAGATCGCGTACCGCGACGGAAGCGCCTGTTTTTCCGCGAACATAGGTCGCCAAACCGACGAGCTGGGGAACTCCAAAATTCCCCGCCGCGGCGCCGTGGGTTCCCGGCCACACCAACAGGAGCGAGACCTGGTTCATCGGAGGTTCGTTCCTATTTTCTAAGCGGCGTCAGACAGGGGTGCGGCGGCGGCTGCGGCGGAGCTACGACTTTCAAGCACGGCTGCGGCGGTGCAACGATCGACAAGCACGGGTGCGGCGGGGGCGGCGAGAGGCACGGGTGCGGGGGCGGGCCGCCATCTGGCTCGTCGGCGAGCGGCGGCGGCATCGGCTCCCCGGCGTCCGGATTTGGCAGCGGGGTGAGGCAAGGCATCGGGATCGTTACCGTTTCCCCAGCGTCTTGCGGCGTTGCCACCTGGGAGAGGCACGGCTGCGGAGGCGGATTTTCCCGGCAGCCATCGGCGGTGAGGCCGGCGAGTGCCGATGCGACCAAGAGGGCCCGTCGCCGCAGGACCGCGGCGCGATCGTCGTCGTGGGTGCTCATTTGCCCCCCGTCGTCGGAAGGACCGGCAGTTCACCGCGCCGTTTCGCGCGCCCGAGAGGAACGTAGGTGCCTCCGTTCCGCGCCGCGGCCAGGCGGGCGGCGAGGGCGTCGTCGACGTGCTGGGCAACGAACGGATCCAACCCGGCAAATTCCGACGGGCGGTCGTCGGTCGCGGCGGCCGCGGCTCCACACCCACCGATGCAGGATGCACGCATCGGACACGGCGCACAGAACTCGGGCGTGACGTCCCGGTACTGGGCCACCTTCGGTCCGGTCACCATCGCTGCGAAGTTGTCGGTGTGTCCGTCGCCGAGGGTCGTCGCATGCAAGGTGCAGTTACGCAGCTTGCCGTCGGTTCCAAGAGCAAATTCCTGGGCTTCCGTGCCGATCGGGCAGCTCGAAAACGTGATCTTGGGGAACTCTTTTGTGTCGATGACGCACGGGGGGATCGGCATCGTCACCTGGATCCGCATGCCGTCGGCGAAGGTATGGGCCTGGCGGAGCGCGTCGAGGAGATCGCTCCGGGAAGGGAGCAGTTCGGCGGTATGCGTGGCCGCGTAGCCGGCTGGCGAAAAGCGGGAGAGGGCGATGTCGCGAACGCCGAGGCTCGCGAACTTTTCGAGGGTCGCGCCAACGTGGTGGGCATTCTTGCGCGTCACCACGATGCAGCCACAGACCTTTACGCCGTGGCGGGTGAGCGCTTCGACGCCCGCGATGGTGGCATCAAAGTGCTCGCCATTTACGTGTGCTTCGTGGATCTCCTTCGTGGGACCATCGAGCGTCACCTGCACGAAGTAGGGGCGAAACGGCGCGAGCTTCTCGGCGATTGTATCGGTGATGAGACCGCCGTTGGAGATGATGAGCGCGCGCGTCCCTTTACTCTTAAGTAGTTCCAAAATTTCAAAAATATCGGCTCGCGCGAACGGCTCTCCCCCGGTCAGCGTCACGTGGTCAAAGGCGACTTCGTCCAAGGCCTTTCCCAAGATCGTCGTGAGTGTTTCCGTCGAAAGCGCGCGCGCTTCGCTCTTGTCACCGCGCCAGTCATTGTAGCAATAACTGCATTTTTGATTGCAGTACGGGGTCAGCTCGACGGCGAGCGCGTGACGGCGTGGGCGGGCGGTTTCGGCCATGGAGGGCCCGATGGTCGAGGGTCGCGGCGCTACGGTCAAGGATCCTGCGTGAGCACGCGTCGAAGTTCTCGCCCGAGGACCGCGTCATCGGCGTCGTGGCCGACTTGGGCCGCGACGCGCACGAGCGGCGAGTCGTCGATGCGAAGGGGAACCTCGTGGCGGCGGCGTGCGAGGAGCAGGAGCGCACCGACCCGTTCTTCCTCGGGAAGTCGCTCGTCCTCGGCGACCGCGCGAAGGAAGGATTCGTCGGGGCCACAGCTCCTGTAGTTCGGCATCGTTGGCGCCGCGCCGTGGGCATCAAGCGCCGCGAGAAACGGCTCGACATCGCTCGGGACGGTTAGCGGCGGAAGGCCGAGTGGGTGGTCGTTCCGAAGCTCGCCGGCGACATGAAGATCTAGCCCGTCGAGGAGCGTTTCGATCACGTGCTCGGGCGCTTCGAGATCGACGAGCGTCGCGCCATCCCCCTCTTTCGCAGCATAAATGCGTACATGAAGCCCCTGTTCCGTCCGCGTCGCAGAAACCAGGCGGGCAGGACGCATGTAGGATTCACGGGTTCCCCAGGGCTCAACGAGCTGGAAGCCGCCTCGAAACGGCATGATTTCCACCGTTCGCCGCTCGCTTCGGGCTCCAAAAATCCAGCCACGGAGGGCGTCGCGCACCTTTCCGGCGGCCGCCGCTCCGCCGACGAACACAGCGCCGAGGAACTTGATCGAAAATATTGCAACATGCACGTAAATGAGCGCGAGGAGCAGTGCCGCTGCGACGACCGCAAATCCAAGGAGTTGCGCGACGCCACGGGCCAGCGCCGCGCCGCTTTTCGGCGTCCTTCGGCGAAGGGCGCGCGCCCCGTTTCCGAAGGGATTCTTCGGCACGGCGAGGAGCTGTTCGAGCAGCGGGTGGGGCGATGGCGTGCGTTTGATGGCGTGGGCGACGCTACTCCTTCCCAAAAAACGTGCGAACGTTGCGCGGTGTCCCTTCGCTCGCCTCCACCGTCGCCGTGGCGCGCATGCGTCGCCGGTCTGCTTTTCCTCGTCGCCTGCCGGAAGCCGGCGGCGGTCGACCTGCGGCCCGACGCGTCCTCGCCGCGCGTGACCAGCAATCCTATAGATTATAAGGCTTTTTCTACAGCTTCCGAGGCGCTTGCCGTCGTCCTTGCGACGAAACCGCGCGTCGTGGCCTTTGGCGAGGCCCATGCGCGGGCCGGCGCGACCGGCAAGTCGACCGTCGAACGCTTTCAGGAGGAACTGTTGCCCCAGGCCGCCGGCGTACGCTCGCTGATCATCGAGCTCGTCGTCCCGAATCCGGCCTGCACAAAGGCGGAGATCGCCCCCGCGCGCGCGACCGGCGCCGAGATCGCGAAGGGGCAGCACGCCGAGAATCAGAACCATTACCTCGCCCTCGGTAATGCGTCGAAAAGGCAGGGAATTACTCCGTTTCCTCTGGTGCCCACCTGTGAGGCGTTTGCAGCGATCGGCGAGGCCGCCGCAGAGACGCCTGATGGTGGCGTCGGGAGAGACGGCGGGCCCGTCCGTTCGCGACCGCCCACAACGACAGGTGGGGACGTCGCCGCGATGCTCACACTCGTCGCGGCGACCGCGGGCACGCGCGCCGAGACCTTGCTGGCGGCTGACGACAAAGGCCTCTGGATGTACGGCGGCGCCCTCCACAACGACCGCCTCCCGCGCGCGGGGACCGAGGATTTTTCCTTCGGACCGCGCCTCGATCGGGCCACCGGGGGGAGCTACGCGGAGGTCGACCTCGTACTCCCCGACCAGATCGAAGCGACCGACGTCTGGAAGCGGCTCCCTTGGTATTCGATGTATGATGCACGGACACAGTCCGATCGCGCTTGGCTCTACGAGATCGCGCCCCGCCGGTGGGTCCTGTTTTTCCCCGCCGATCGACCGCGGCCGTAAGCGGACGGACGCGCTTGTAGAGAACTGCGCGCCGTCTCCCGCTTCGCGGACGGACGCGCTTGTAGAGAACCGGACGGACGCGCTGCGGCGTGTGATATTTTCGTCAAGTTCCTTTACTTGCGGGGGGATCGCGACAAAGTCCTGCGCCTATGCGCTCCCCCCGTCTCGCCCCTGCGGTCGCGTCCCTTGTGCTCGGTGCCTCCGTCGCCTTTCCGAGCATGGCCCACGCAGGGACGTTTGATAGCTTCGGAACTTTCCAGTTTGATGCCGCCGCCGTCCACAAAGATGGCCTCGAAAGCCTCGACGGAAACGGCTTTAAGAACAAGAAGAGTGACAGCGCCCTTGAGGGGACTGGCTACGTCGTTGTGAACTCGGTGCAGAGCTTCGCCGAGCTCCCGGTCACCGATCTTCCGAAGGTCTCGGGGAGCTACGTCCTTCGCGCCTGGCTCCGGTCGGGGCGCGCTTACGGCGGCTTCAACCTGAGCTATACAAATGGGAAATCTCCCGACGTTCAATCGAACTTTTACCCGACCGGTCGCGTCACGAGTGACGGTTGGTACGAAGTCGAAACAGCGCCATTTTCTGTCGACGGTACCCAGGCCTACAGCGCGTCAATTGCGATGATCGCCTCCGGCGCCGAGCTCGACGCCGTCGAGATCGTGCCGCAAGGGAAGTTCCGCGCAGCGACCGCATGCACCATCGCCCGCGACCCGGTCTGTGGGACCGGCGAATTCTGCGGCGCCGGCTTCTGCCGGGACGGTGCCGGATCGGTTCCACCCCTGCCGACGGAGGCGGAGCGCGCCAAGCTCGTCGACTATTTTTCCGGGCGTTTGCGCATCTTTTTTGGGGGGAAGTACACCCGTCAGAACACGCTCCCAAAGGCGCTCGCAACACTCACCACGATGAAGACGGCGACCGACCGCTTCACCTTCTGGAACGGCTTCGCGACCGCCATTCACCAGCTCCGCGATTGGCACACGACGCTGAGCGGCGGCCCGGAAGCACCCGGCCGCGGCGCGTTCCCCGTCTGCGTGGAGGAAGGGGACGCAAACCTCTCCCACGGCCTCGCACCGAAAGATCCGAACTACCCGGACGTGCTCGTCGCCTACACGGGGACCCGCCTCACGAGCGGCCTTAAAGGGGGCGATCGCATCGTCTCCGTCGACGGCATGCACCCGATCGCGTGGGCGGAGAGCCTTGATGACGTCTGGTGGGATTATTGGCACTCCAACGATCCGCGCGGACACGCCGAGGCGATGGAGAACTTCCGGAAGCTCGTCCGCCGATTTGCCAAGGAAATGAAGGTGATCCGCTGCGACGTGGTAACTCACACGTGCACGCCTCCCGAGACGCTCAAGGTCGCCGACCTCCCGACCGAGGAGCCCGACTACCCGACCTGCGACCACCGCATCCGCTACCACGTCGCGGGACCGAGCGAAGTGACCCACGATGCCGGTCGCGGAATCACGATCGGAAAGGCGAAAGAAGCGGCGTCGAATGAAGCCCTGTACGGAATGATTTGGGACAGTGTTTTTATCGACAATCCCAACAGTAACCCCTACGCCGCGCCGATGAAGACCCTCCGCGACAACGCGAACATGGTCATCCTCGACCACCGCACCGGCAACGGCGGCACCGAGATCGCCGCCGAGTACCTCACGAAGCTCTTCCGAGCGCCGAAGACGCTCGGCTTTGCGACGAGCTTCAACCTCGAACAAGACTATTGGGAGCGTTTTACCTCGGCGACCGGGCTCGCCCAGTTTGCCAACCTCCCCAAGTCGGCCGACGCGTACGAGGTCGGCGACGCGACGGCGAGGACCGACCTGCGCGTCGCCCTCCTGCTGGCCCGCGACGGCAGCGCCAGCGACTGGTTCCCCCTCGGAATGGTCGGTGGCGGGAACAACATTCGGGTCTTCGGGCGCCCCACCGCTGGCGCATTTTCATCGTTCTTTCAATTTGACTACTTTGGCGGTCTCAATTGGCAATTTGCCTCCGGCGACTACGTCGAAGCCGACGGCAGCACCCGCATCGGCCGCGGCGTAGACCCCGACGAGGACCTCCTGCCGACACAGAGCGACCTCCTCGACGGCCGTGACACCGTCTACGAACGGGCGCTCGCGTGGGTTCGCACCGGCAATTGATACGGACGACGGGATGACCACCAATATGTATACCTCACGCATCTCCGCGCTCCCTTTCCTCGCGCTCCTCGCGACGACCGCCTGCGGTTCGGTCGCAACGACCGCCGGCGACCCGGCCCCGGCGGCGCCCGTCGAATCGGCGGCACCGGTCGCCCCGTCGGCAAAGGCTCGCGAAGTCTTCACGCGCTCCCCCTTTGGCCGGACCGACGTCGCCGACAACCTTGTCCTCGACGGCGATTTCGAATTCACGGGGCGTTCCGGGCAGATGCCCTGGCTCACGTTTAGCCAGCGCGGCCAGCAGTCGCTCGCGTTTGAGACCGGCGGTCGTTGCATTTCCGGGGTCCGCTGCGCGAAGCTCGCCCCCGGCACGGTCATTTACGGGTGGCTCGCGTCGCCTGCGTCCGGTCGCTTCAAGGTTTCCCTCCGCGCAAAGCCGACGGCCAACCGTTGCGCCGCCCTCGCGCCGGTCGTCGTCGACTTCGCCGACGGGGTGCAGATTGCACGTATCGGAGCGGTTGCTGCCGCGCCCGATGCAAGCGGCTGGTGCACCTACGCCGTGGAAACCGACGCATTTACAGGGAAACAGAGCGGCATCTACCTCGAGGTCAACGACAACGACGTCAACCCGTCGCTCCTCGACGACGCCGTCGCCGCACCGGTCCCGACGCCGACCCCCGGAAACCCGATCGCCGCCAGCGGGCTCCCCTACGTGCGTCACGAGCGGCCCTCCGGGCACCTCGCGGAAGAGCTGACCTGGCTCGGCGATTACCTGAAGAGCCATCGGCGCTTCGGTCGCTCTGAGCTCCCCCTCGACAACCCGCCCCGCGCAACGAAGTGAGCCGTGCACCGGGGCGGCGCCTGGGGTAACCTGCGCGCATGCGGCAAAAGCTGTATTCTGCACCGGTCGGATTTCTTGCGTTTGCGGTCGCTTCCGCGGCCTGCGTCGATGCGGTCCCGCTTGAGGACTATCCGGATCCGATCGAGGTGCGCGACGTCGACCCTCAAGGGGCGCTCGCACCCGAGGTCATCGGTCGCGTCGACCGCAGCGTCCCCGGTCAATGGCGCATGTCGTGGCCGGGAGTTCGCATCATTGCCCGTTTCCGCGGGACGACCGTCGACGCCGACTTTGACGAGATCGGCCTCCCCGATGGGGTGAACCTCGATCCTTTCGAGACGATCCTTCCGTCGGACTCTGCCGACGAAGAGAAGCGGAAGAAGGCGATTAACGCACCTGATATCTTTAGCCAATTCGATGTCATTGTCGATGGCAAGCCTTCGAATGTTCTGAAACTTCGAGGCGTTCCGAATGGTCCCCGCGAG
>JAAFHJ010000160.1 GCA_013298325.1 Myxococcales bacterium
CGTGTGCTCTTCCGATCTGGCGCTTCGCAGATTTTTGCGCCGCCGCCTGCGCCCGTCCAGCCGCGAAGCCTGGTGGTGCCGATCGCCGTAGCTGGGACGTTTGCCCTGGCGATTGCCGCACTGCTGGTCTTCGGGCTTCGGCGCCAGGAGCCTGCGGCTCGAGAGGTCGTTGCACCGCCGGCTCCCGTTTCGGTCGTTGCGCCGCAGCCAACGCTTCAAAATACTTCAACAACGGCGACTTCGCCGACGCCTGGCACGGCCGGCACGCCCGGGGGGACCGTCCCGCCGACCCCGACGGGCGTTGCGACCGAGGAGCACAAGGGCGATCCGCCCGTTGCGCCGCCGGGAACCGCTGGCAATCCCACGGTTCCGAAGCCGGTGAAGACGGCAGCGACGACGCCGCCCGTAGAGGCGACGCCACCGCCGAAGGAAGAGGTCGGGTTCGTCACCCTCGACACGAGCCCGTGGACGAAGGTCAGCGAAGGGGGGCGCAACCTGGGCGTCACGCCGATTGTTCGCGTCCAGCTCCCTGCCGGTCCGCACACCTTTACGCTCGAAAATCCCGAGCGCGGCATCAAGTCCCAGGTCACCGTCGTCGTGAAAGCGGGTGAGTCGGTCACCAAGCGCATGGCCCTCTAATCGCCTCTACATTCTTGGTATTATGCGGATTTCTCCCCTTGTCTTCCTCGCCCCCCTCCTGGGATCGCTCGCCTGCACCGACGCCGCAACGCCCCCACCGTCGGCGGAGCGGATCCCCGTCGGCATCCTTCTTGACGACGCGAGCGACGACTCGGCGAGCATCGAACAGGGGGCGTTGACCGCTGTCCGCCAGATAAACGCCCTCGGCGGCGTCCTCGGGCACCCGCTTGAGGCAGTACGGATCCGCTACAAGAGCGACGACCCCACGGCGACCGCGGAGATCGCCGTCCGCGCCCAGATCGCCGCCACGCCGACGATGCCGTTCGTTCTCGGCGCAGTCTCCAGCGGGCAGACGCTCGGCCTCGTGAACGTCGCCAAGGAGAAAAACCTTGTGATCGGGAGCGCTTCCGCAACGCGCGACGGTCTTGGGAGCACCTTTGAGGGGCGCTTCTTCCGCACCGTGCCCGCCGACGCGGGCCAGGCGAACTTCATGGCCGACATCCTCGCCGGTGTCCACGCCCCCGCCATGGGCCCCGGCGATGCGGGCGTTGCCGGCGAAGGGATCGCGAAGTGCACGAACGTCACGATCGCCTACCAAACCGGCGAAGCGTACGCGTCGTCGCTCGCAACCAAGCTGGAGGCGGTTCTAAAAACCCAAAAAGGGATGACGCCAAAGGTCGTCGCCGTCTCTGCTTCTGCCACGACCGCCGACGGCTACGCGGCCGACGCGGCGCTTGCCATCAACGAATGTGTGTTTCTGATCCACACGCTCGGGAGCTACGCAAAAGACTTCTATCGGGCGACCAACGCGCTCGGCCAGAAGACGGGGAAAAATCCCCGAATGTTCGGCAGCGACGGCGTCTCTGGCATCCGAATCGGCCAGGTGGATGCTTCGTTGAACGGCGTCATTTACACCGGCCCGGATCCGGCGCCCCTCGAAGCGCCGTACAAGGAATTCGAGCGGCTTTTCGGCGCCGCGAACGGACTTGCCACCGTCGACGAGGCGAGCTTTCGCTCCAGCGCCTATGATGTTATTGCACTTTATGCGCTTGCCGCCGCCCGCGCGGGGACGTTTGATGGCAGCAAAGTCCGCCTCGAACTTGTGAATGTATCTCGGCCCGCCGCCGATGGGACGCGCTTTACTCCGAAAGATCTCAACGGCGCCCTCGGGAATGCGACCCTCAAACGCCGCGTCAACTTCGACGGCGCATCGGGGCCGGTCGACGTCGACGATACCGGAGATGTTGGCGGAAAATACGTCGCCTATCGCGTCGTTGTTCAGGGAACGACGGCGACCATCATCCGTGCAGCGAGCAGCAAATGAATACGGTCTCTTCTCGATGGTCGTCGGTCGCTCTTCTCGCCGCTCTGGCGCCTATTGCCGCCGCTTGCGCGGCCGACGAACAGAATACCTCCCCACTTCAAATCACATTTCCGAGCGAGAAGGCCGAGGTCGCGACCGATTCCGTCGAGCTCAAGGTCTACCCGAACACCGTCACCTGCAGCACGCTGATCGGGTCGGTCGTTGGTGGCGCGTGGCGAACGGTTGCCGCGCCAATCGTCTCGCGCATGGCGCCGACCTGCGACCTCAAGAGAGCCGACGCGCCAGTGCTCCCCTTCGGCACCTACTCGGTTCTTGCCGTCGGCATCGCGGATAGTCGTGAATTTCTAGCCGGTTGCATGACGTTCTCCGCTGGCGCGGAAGGGGTCCGCCCCCAAGAGCTCCAGCTCTTCCCAGTGAACGACACCACCAGCGCGACGCCCAACAGCGCCCGCGTCTCCCGTTGCGTTCTCGCCACTTACTGCGCCGCCCAAAACCCCTGCAAATAAAACGATTTCGGCGTCACGGCGACGTCGAGATCGGCACCCGCGCGGTGGTGGCCGGTGACGGCTGCAACGCGAAGTAGGTCCCGACGCCTCCGCCCACCACGACGGCACCGGCGACCGCCCAGAAAATCGGGCTCGAGAGGATGCTCTTGCTCTCGGCGGCCGGCGGTTTCTCGGCGGCGGTCTCGACGAACGCGCTCCGCGGCATGTTCGCGGAACCGTTCTCCATTACGGTGTTGTTCCGGTCGTCGAAGGCCTGCACGTAGTAGTCGATGCGCGTCCCGCCGACGGGCGGCGCCGGGATCTCGACGGAGCCCTGGCTGCCGTCGAGGGTGCGGGCGAGGAATGTTCCCGTGGAGCCCCACCGCTGGGAAACGACGACCTTCCGGACGATCCGTGTAGGATCCACGGTCTTGATGCGAAGCACGCCGGAAGCGCCGCTTTTTACCTGGGCTTCGACGTCGAGCCCGGGCCGCGACGGCTGCGCCTTCCAGTAGCCCTTGGCCTCTTGGAAGGGGCCGACGACCTTCGGCGAGGTGTCGGCGTCGAGCTGGAAGTCGGGCGCGTAGCCGAGGAGGAGGGTGAATGCGTCGGTCGCCTCCTCCTCGTTCCCCAAAATAGCGTAGGTAATCGCATGGATGCGGAAGACGCGCACGAGCTGATCGTGGGTCAAGTTCCCGCGTTCGATCACCTTGCCGGCGATCGAATTCGCCTTTTCGTATTCGAGCTTCACGTAGAGCTGCTCGGCGGTCTCCACCTCGATGGTGAGCGGTGCTTCTTGGACCTTTTTCCCTGCGAATGCAGCGGTTTCCAGCGCGGGGAGGGCGGCAAGGCCGGCAGCGATCACGAGGGCGAGCGCGGGGACCCGGGACGAAAAGCGAAGCATCGCGCGAATGGTACGCGGGTTCGCCCGCGCTCCGCCAGTATCGCGTGTCGTCGTCGGAGGCTTCCCAGCCGTGTCCCGATGGGACTATGCCGCATCCATGGGACGAAGCCGGGCCTCCTGGGACGAGTACTTCATGAACATCGCGCGCGAAGTCGCGACGCGATCGACCTGCGATCGAAAACACGTCGGGGCGGTCATCGTCCGCGATCGCTCGATTCTGGCGACCGGCTACAACGGATCGATCCGCGGGCTGCCGCATTGCGATGACGTCGGTCATTTGATGGACGAGGGGCACTGCGTGCGCACCGTCCACGCAGAAGCAAACGCGATTTGCCAGGCGGCGAAGAACGGCGTTCGTATCGATGGTGCCGGAATCTACGTCACGGCAAGCCCGTGCTGGAGCTGCTTTCGCCTCATCGTGAATGGGGGAATCGTTCGAATCGTGTTCGGCGAATTTTACCGAGATCCCAAGATTTACGAGTTTTCCCAGGCGGCCGGCATTGAACTTGTCGATTTGAGTCGCGCGCCTTCCCGCAATGACGTTGGCGAAGCGCTGAATCAGGAAGAGAAGGAGACGGAATGAGCGTCGCGAAGAAAGTGTTGGTCGTGCAAGGGGGGCCGTCGAGCGAAGCGGCGGTGAGTCGGACGTCGGCCGCTTCGGTCGCCACCGCATTGACGGAAGCGGGCTTTTCCGTCGTTCGCGTGGAACTCGATACGGCGCTCCCCGACGCGATCCGTCGTGAAAATCCGGCGGTGATCTTCCCGGTGACCCACGGTGCCGTCGGCGAAGACGGCGCGCTGCAAGGGCTTTTGGAGGTCTACGGCGTCCCCTACGTCGGCTCCGCGGTCCGTGCGAGCGCGAACGCGATGGACAAGGCGACCGCCCGCCAACTCTTCGCGCTCGCCGGGCTGCCGTGTGCGCGCGGCGTCGAACTCCGCCCGGAAGGGCGTGGCACGGTCGACCCGGCCGCCGTTCTCGCGGCGCTCGGGAGCGACGTCGTCGTGAAGCCGGCCGAAAGCGGTTCGGCGCTCGGCATCGAGCGTCTCCTCGGAACCGACGCAGCCGCGCTCGGGGAGGCGCTCGCGCGGGCCTTTTCCCTGGGGGCGGCGGTCGTCGTCGAGCAGTTCGTGCGCGGCGAAGAGACGACCTGCGGCGTCCTCCACGTCGATGACCAGGCGATCGCGCTCCCGCCGACGCTCATCGAAACGCCAACCGATGCATTCTACAGCTATGAGGCCCGCTACCAGGCGGGGCGGAGCGTGCATCACTGTCCGCCGCCGTACGCACCTGCCGTCGTCGCTCGCCTCCAGGAAATCGCTGTTTTGGCTCACAAAACGCTCGGTTGTCGCGACCTGTCCCGCGCCGATTTTCTCGTCGGCGATCGCCAGGATCCGGCGTCGATCGTGCTGCTTGAGGTCAACACGCTCCCCGGCTTCACCGGCACGAGTCTGTTCCCGGAGGCGGCCGCCGTCGCCGGCATTTCGTTTCCTGCACTCTGCACACGACTCGTCGAAAGCGCCCTCCGCCGCGGCGCCACCGCCCGCCAGGAAGCGCGCCCTATGCCTTGATTTATGAGTTCTTTTTGAGCGTTTCGAAGGCTTCGCGGAGCGCCTGACGGAGCGCGCGGCGGGCGCGGACGAGACCATCGGTGTGGCCGGCGTCGATCCAAATCGGCTCCGGCGCGCCGACCCAGGTCGCCAGGCGCCGGGTCTCTTCGGCGGCGACGAAACCGTCGCGAAGGAGGCCTACGCAACGGAACGCGGCCGGCAGCGGGGGGCGCTCGTACTCTTCTACAGTAATTCCAAAGGTTTCCTTGACGCGCGCACGGGTCTCTTCGACCGCTTCGCCGTGGCGCCCGAGCGCGGCAAACGGGACGCTCCGTGCGAAGAGGCTCTCGGTGAAGACGTCCTTCGGGCAGACGCCGCCGGCGAGCGTCGCGACGGCGAGGGGGCGCTGAAAGACGGCGGCGACGAGGGCGGTGTGGAAGGCGCCCATGCTGAAGCCGGCGATGCCAAGCTGCGAAAATCCTTCCTGTTCCAGATGCCCGAGGAGCGCGCAGCTCTCGGCGACGACCGCCGCGGAGAGCGTCAAATGTTCGGCAACGGTCTCGACGGCGACGGTCCGTTGGCGGGGGGAGCGTCGCGTTCCGTAGAAGGGATTTTCAAGAAAAACAGCGGTATATCCCTCTTCGACGAGGGGCGACCACAGCATGCGACGGAGCGTGTACCCCTCCTCGCCGGCCCCCGCGAGGGCGACGAAGGCCCCTTTGACGGGCACGCCGCGCGGTGGGTCGATGCGCAGGACGGCCCCCCGCCGCGTGCGCCCTTCCAGCCGCTTCATCGGCGACAGGAAGCGCCCGTGACGCACGAGACCGCCGAGGTCGGCCCGGAGCGGCGTGTAGTGGACGGCGGCGGGCGGAGCGCTCTCAAAGCGCGTGGCGCGCGTTCGTACCGCATCGACGTAGCTTTCGTCCCCCCAACCGCCCCAAAAGAGCGGCTGCCGACGCACGAGGCGGGCAAACAGGCGATCGGCGAGGCTCGGAAGCATGCGCGTCGTTTGCCACGTCGACGGTGGCGCTGGGCGCTTTTTTATTCACGGCGCTTTACAGATCGGGCGGCGATCGCGAGCCTTCGCCCTATGCGAACGCCCCCTCCGTCGAGTTCCGGTGCGGGTTTTCCCGGGCGCCGTCTTTGGGAGGGGCGCCCGGCCCAGCTGCGCTGCCCGCTGACCTACAAGCTCGCCGCCGCGTCGTTCGGCGCGACGGCGCTCGTTGCCGTGCTTTTTTCCTGGGTTGCAGGCGTGGTGCTCTACGCCGACGTCCGCCCGATGCTCGGGTTTGCCTTCTTTGCGGCGACGATCGCGATCGCCGCCTGGCGCCTGCCGATCCACTTTCGCGAGCAGCTTGAGTTCACCGTGACCGACACCCACGTCGGCTGGAAGCGTGGAATTTTGAGGCGTTCCATCGAACGCGCCGGCATCACCTACGCGCGCATCGTCTGGACGGCGCCCGGTGTGGGGGACCTCGTGCTCGTGCGCGCGGTTCCGACGGGGGCGCTCCGCCGCACGCTGACCTTGGTTCTCCCCGATGTGGCGGCCCCTGATGCCGTCCTCGCAACGATCCGTGGAGTCACGCCCGCCGAACCTGCGCAAGCGACCGCGCGCATCGACGCCGGTGAGCAAATTCTCTGGTCGGCGGCCCCGACGGAGACGCGGTGGAGCCCCAAGCAGAAGCTCTCGAGCTTCGGCGCCGCGCTCCTTTTCGCCTTCGCCCTCGCTACGGCGGTTCGCCTTGCGCGCGCCGTTGCAAAAGTTATCGGACTTCATGCGCTTACGCCGGTTCAGACCGCTGCGTTTGCCGGCGCCGTCGTCATCGGGCTCGCGATGCTCTTCGGCGCCGCAGGCCTGCTCGCGTGGCGCTCGTTTTTCCGGAGCTGGTTTCTCCGTTCCCGCACGCGCTACCTCATCACCGACCGTCGGGTGCTCATCACGCGCGGCGCCGAAGAGCTCTCCCTCGACCGCCGAAATATCGCCTACGTCGTTGCGACCGAACATCGCGCGCTCTTCGCGGCGTTTCGCGGGCGCATGGCGCAGATCTTCCGTCGCGGGGCGGCACGGCGCTTCCTCGAGGAGGGGCGACCGTCCCTCGCACCGCCGCCGCCCTACCGCTCGACCGATCTTTTCTTGGTCCTCGATGGGCCACGATCGCGGGCGGTTTCCGCGGCGGGCGCCTTCGGCGGCGGCGACGAAGACGCATTGATGCCGGTACTTACCGGGATTGCCGACGCCGAACCGGTCCGCGCGCTGCTGGGTGCATGACCCCCGTGAACGCGCGCCATCGCCGCATCTTTTCGTGAAGGGATCGGCTAGCGTGCCGCTTCCGTGATTGCCATCGGCTCCACCCTAAGCGCGAAATACCGCATCCTTCGGCTCCTCGGAGACGGCGGGATGGGGGCCGTCTACGAAGCGGAGCACATCCGCCTCAGCACCCGCGTCGCGGTAAAAGTGTTGCACGGCGAACTGGTGCAACATGCAGGAATCGTCGAACGGTTCCTCCAAGAGGCGAGCGTTTCCGCGCAGATCCAGAGTCCCCACGTGGTGCGCGTGATGGACGTCGAGCAGACGACCTACGGCGGTGCGCCGGTCGCCTACCTGGTGATGGAGCTCCTCGAAGGGGAGCCGCTCGGCAAAAAGCTGGAGCGGGAGCCTCGGCTGCCGCCCGAGGTCGCGATCGAATACACGCGTCAGATCTTGACCGGCCTCGAAGCGGCCCACGGCCTCGGCGTCGTTCATCGGGATCTCAAACCGGACAATATCTTTCTCACCTTTCAAGGGGGGAAGCCGAACTTAAAGCTGATTGATTTCGGCATTGCGAAGGTTTCGCGGACGCGGCTCCGCCCCGCCGATGCGCCCGATCTCACTGTCGCCGGCATGCTGATGGGGACCGCCGAGTACATGGCGCCCGAGCAGGTTCACGAGGCGGCGAAGGTCGATGCGCGGGCCGATTTGTATGCCGTCGGCGTGATCCTCTACGAAATGCTCGCCGGTGCTCGGCCGGTCGCTGGTGATGCATTTTCCGTGGTGCGGAAGGTCGAGCGCGGCGAGGTTCGCCCGCTCCGAGAAGCGGCGCCGAACGCCCCGCCCGAGCTCGCCGGATTGGTTCATCGGGCGATGGCACCGAAGGCGGAACATCGGTTTGTTTCGGCAGCAGAAATGCGCCTTTCCCTCGATGCAATTTCCGAAAAAAGGGCCGCTCTCGCGCCGGCCGCTGCCGCCGTCGCCGGTCCGTCGCCAGCCGTCGCTCCGGCCCTCGCAGCCCCCGTTGCCGCCGTTGCAGGAACACCGGCCGACGACGGAACCCTCGTTGGCGCGCCGATCGCGGCGGTCTTTGCTCCGCCGCCGGCCGACCCAAAGGCGACCACCCAGCGTGCCGCCCCGGTCGCGTCCGCCTACGCAGCACCCGTGCATCATGCACCGATGCAGAACGCACCGACGCCACCCATGCAGAGTGCACCGATGGCGAGCACCGGAGAGCCGCGGCGGCGGAAGGCGCGCGCAACCTGGCCCTACGTCGTCGTGCCGCTCGTTGCGGGCGCCGCGCTCGTCGCTGGCGGCTTCGCAATTCTTCAAAATTCCGCGACGGATCCCCTGCCGATCGGGGCGTCCCCGGGACCGATCACGTCTGCAACGGCCGCCGCTGCGACGAGCGGTGTGCGCCCCGGCGATCCCCCGAACGGCGATCTCGGGTCTTTGCGCGGTGACGGCGTCCGCCCGCCAACCGCCGGAACTCCAGCAACCGGCTCGGCGCGCCCGGCCGCATCGGTGGTCGACGGGGGCGCGGTTCCGGCCAGCGGTTTTCCGTCGGCGATGCCGTTCCCTTCGGGCATCCCGCCGTTCACGGTCCCTTCGGGCATGCCGACGTTCACCGTCCCTTCCGGTTTCCCGACGATCCCCGGCCTCCCCCCCTTCGGAGCGGCGCCGGCGAGCAGCGGGGGGAACAAACCGAATACGGGGGCAGGCTACTGATGCTTGTCATCGCGGTAGACGTGGAAAGCGACGGGCCGATCCCCGGTGACTACTCGATGATCTCCCTCGGTGCGGTCGTCGTCGAAGAGGGGCTAGGGCGCACCTTCTATGGGCGTTTTCGGCCGATTTCTGAGCGCTTCGTCCCCGAAGCATTG
>JAAFHJ010000161.1 GCA_013298325.1 Myxococcales bacterium
TCGAGCGCATCGACGCGGACGGCAATACGCGTTCCGGGGCCGGCCAGCGTCGCTGGAATCAGGAAATCAGATTTTTCGGCGACGTCCCGTACCGACTTCTCTTCTTTTCCGTAGAGACCGTCGTGGGCGACGAACGCGATCTTGCGCGCGACGGCGATGTGGGCAGCATCCAGCCGCGCCGTTACCGGGATCGGCGTGCCTGTCGGGCTCTCCTTTACGACTTCCGCCGTCAGCGTGATTTCTCCGAACCCGTCGGTGTCTTTTCGAGCCTGCTCGGCGAGCGCAACCTCCCGTTTGCCCGCTTCGGTCGGCAACGTGAAGTTTCGATGGAGAATCGCGGCGGCGCGGAACGCTTCGAGCGCCTTCTTCTTCCCAAGGATGCTTCGCAGGGAGCCGAGCCGCACGTAGCACTCGACGACCGTTTCCGGCGACAAGGAGCCGCGCTCGATCGCCTCCCGATAGAGGGTCTCTGCCCGGTCGAAATCCCCTTTGTCCCAGGCATCTTTGGCGAAATGAACGCGCCCCTCGGCCGCCGTTTGTTCGGGAGTCGCCGGGATTCCGGAGGCCGCTTTCGGGGCTTCGACCGGTTTGGGGGCTTCGACCGGCTTCGCGTCCGTGCTCGGGGGGGCCGCCGCAGCGACCGTCGACCACGCGCCAATCGGCAGCGCGAAGACGAGAGCCGTGGACAGTCTTCGGAGGGATCGATTCACGGGAAGGCCTGTGCGGGGCGGGAACGAGAAAAGTAGAAACGAAACGAGCCTTGCAGGTGCCCGCGACAGGGTGGCGGCGGACCGTTCCCACCCGGGCAGACTTCTCGCGGATCGGCGAGATAGACGTCGAAGTTTGCGTCGGTCAAACGCTCTTTTGCGTTCGCTTCTCCTGGATTTCCATTGAAAAGACTTGCGAAGGTGATCGTCGATTTCCCCGTCGCGGCGGCCGGCGCCGTTGCGGAGCATCGGGTGGCGACGGGGATGGCTGATGCGCCGACGCAGGCGCCGCCGGCCCCAAGACTCACTTCGCGGAGCGCGTAAAGCGTGGTGTTCTGCGTCCGGCAGGTCGTCTGGAGGGAGAGGTTTCCGTGGACCAACGGGGGATTCGGATCGGCGACGATCGGGGTCCCCGGAGCCGCAATTCCTGGCGCGAGGCCGACGGGAATGGGTGTACCATACAAGGAAGTCCCGTTCTTCGGCCGAATCGCGTTGATGTCGTCGACGAGAAACGACAAGCCGTCCGAAAACGTTGTAAAATCGCTCCCGCGTTGGATCCGGATCGCGTACGTGTCCCGGTAGGGCTGCCCGCCGAAGAAGTCTGGTGCGAGGTCGAAGGGGCCGGTCCAGCAATCGGCGACGTCGAGTTCCCCACTTGCAGTACCGACACCCTCCTCGACGGAGCAGCCGGCAGCCGCAAGCAGAGGGAGGCCGGCGGCAAAAAGCGCAACGCGCGCACGCGGCGCCATCGTCGTTCGCTTCTGGGGCCCGGCGTCCATCGGCGCGACACTACCCCGGAACGGCGTCCTCTCGCTACCTCTGTAGGGGGAGCTTTGCGACGGGGAACGTCGAAAACACCTCGACGGAAACCCCCGGCGACGCGTGGGCACAAATAGGCGGACTGACTCCAGAAAGACCGACGGCCGCCGTGAGCTCCTCGGAGAACTCAAGGAGTTCGACGGCGCGGAGCGGGTAGGGGAGGTGGTGGACCGCGCCGCAGTGGAGTTCGCCCCGGCGGGCGACGAACAAGAGATAGCGCTCAAGGAGGAAGTACTCGAGGCTCAACGGTGTGGTGGCCGACGGTGCTTCCGGCGTTGGGAGGGGCTCCCTAAAGCGCGCCTTCGCGCGGAAGTGGGTGTGCTGGTGGCGTCGGCGGCTTTCGTAGGTCACGAGCGAATCGCGACCCTCGAACGACATATCCGCGTGGAAGTACGGCAGTCCCCAGAAGGTCTTTGCCACTTCGACGGCCACGAGCGAACTCGCCTCCAGCGACAAGAAGAAGACTCCCGGTTTGCCTGCATGATGCACGTACGTCCGCAGGTTCGTCTCCAAGAAGTTGAGCCCGAGCGCCGGCGGAACCACCGGTGGAACGATGTTCTCCATCTTGAAGGGGACGAAGCCGACGAGCGCCTTCCCCTCCCACAGGTCGAGTTCGAGGGGCTCGGGCACGAGCGGTCGCAACTGTTCCGCGGGGACGGTGGCGTGCACGAACAGCAGATCGCTCCAGCGCTGGGAACCGGCGTTTCGGCCCTGCGGGCGCGTGCGAGGGGCAACACGATCCATGGCGCGAACATGGCACTCGTGGGGGCGTGCGGCGAGTGATCTCGTGACATCGGTGAATTCCAGGTCGCGGAGTCGCCGCGCACCGGTGATCCCCTTTGACCTGTGTGCGGAAGTGCGCCAAGAAGCGCGGCATCCCACGATGCGCGCGCCCAACGTCGGGCGATGGCACATCGGTCCGTCCCCCCCGCGGCGGTTTCATTCGTCGTAGCTCCGGTGTTCCTATGAAATTTATTCGCTCGATTCTCGCGCTCGGAAGCATCTCATCCTTCGCAATTGCGTGCTCCACTCAGGAGCCGGTTGCCGTAGACACTTTGGAAGAAGCGCTTACGGGTGATGTGATCTTCAAAGAAAATTGGGAGAACGGAACGAACGCGTGGGAGACGACGAGCGTTAACTTCTCAAACTTCGGAAACGGCCAGGGGACTGCCCTCGCGACGACAACCGACGCAGCGACGTGCTCTGGGAAGTACCTGCGTGAGACGCTTCCGTGGGCCGGTGGACGCTTCTTCACGAAGAACCTCATCACGGTGAAGCCCGGCACGACCTATTGCATGCAGGTTCTCGTCCGCGGGAAGGGCAATAGCAACGGCTTCGTCGGTTTGAATGCGACGGCAAGCACGCGCGCGTCCGGCGTAGAGCATTGGTTGATCGGTGGGCAGCCCGGCTTTCGCACCAACTACGGTGTAAACGACACCGTCACGCCGATCGCGAAGGACGGAAACTGGCATTGGGCGGCGAAGCAGTTCGTCCCGCTCGCCGGCGAAACGAAGATCGTCATCAAGGGGGAGCAGTTCCAAGGGACGAACGCGACCCTGCCGACGGACGCGGCCGAGTTTGATGACATCCGCCTGGTCGAAGGGCCGTGCCCGGCAGCTGCGCCGCTTCCCGACGCGATTTCTTGCGGAAATTCTTGCGATATTCCGACGAACACGTGCATCGCCTGCAACGGCAATGAGGGCTCCGCCGCGAGCCAGCCCTGCCAGGTGAAGACGAAGCCGATCTGCACCCTGGCCGGCGCCGGCGCCGGGAGCTGCCGCGGATGCAAGAAAGATGCAGAATGCAGCAACAGCGCGTTTTGCAACACGGGCACCGGCGCCTGCGACCCGAAGGTTGCCAACGGCGGCGCGATTCCCGGCTCGAGCCTCCGCCCGATCGCCAACCGTGATCCGGCCGACCCCCAGCTCGACGGTGCATGCACGCCGCGCGTCGGGAGCGCCGTCTGCAAAGCGGCCATCTGCTCGGTCATCGACAGCCTCTGCGGCCTCCGCGACGGCGAGTCGGGCTGCACCGCGGGTAACGCGGCGACGATCTGCCGCTCCGGCTTCTGCAGCCAAGGCGGCACCTGCATCGGTGCGAACGCCTGCGTGACCGACGGCGACTGCAAAGATGGCTGGTGCGACATGTCGGCCGGCAAGTGCAAGGCGCCGGTTTCGAACGGCGACTCGATCCCGGTCGACTCGAAGCACGTCACGCCGCGCGTCGCTGGCGTCTGCCAGCCGGACACCGCGACGCTCGTCTGCCTTTCGAAGACCTGCGAGACGGTCGACAACCGCTGCGGCCTGAAGAACGGCACGACCTGCGCGGCCGACACGACCTGTCGCTCGGCGGTCTGCTTCACCGACAAGAAGTGTGGCAAACCGGTCGGCGAGACCTGCACCGGAAACGCCCAGTGCCGCTCGGCGGTCTGCAACAGCGGGCGCTGCATCGGCTGCGCATCGGACAGCGAATGCAACGCGGGGAGCTACTGCGACAAGCCGGGCACCGGCGACGCCGCCTGCCTTCCGAAGAAGCCGAACCTCGACCCCTGCGGCGCAGCGAACGAGTGCCTTACCGGCACCTGCGACAGCAACAAAAAGTGCGGAAAGCTTGACGGAAAAGTCTGTGCATCCCCCACGGAATGCCAGACGCCGAGCTGCGCCGACGGAGCCTGCGGCGCCGCCACCTGTGAGAGCGACGCCGACTGTGGCGACAGCAAGAGCGGGCGCGTTTGTGACACGTCGGCGACCGGCGGAAAGTGCGTCGATGGCTGCAAGGTCGACCCGGCTGCCGACCGCGGCTGCCCCGATACGTTCGTCTGTACCGACGTCGGGACGGCATTTGGTGCCTGTGTGGCCGCCGGCCCCGCCGATGACGGCGCGACCCTCGAAGGGGGCGGCCTCGGCTGCGCGGTGACGCCGGCCTCGACGCGCACCAGCCTCGGAGCGCTGCTCGCGGCGGTCGGGCTCGTCGTCGCGACCTTCCGTCGTCGCAAGTAACCGCGATCTTCGCCCGGCGAGCCGCCGGATCGAAGAAGCTGGTCGTGAACACGAAAGAACGCCAATTGCTGCAAGCTGCATGCAATTGGCGTTCTTTCTTTCTCCGTCGGTGAAGGTGGGAGAGGAACCGCTTGACGGCGTCCCCTCGGATCCGGTTCGATACACGACCTCTATGCTTCCGGCCGATCATCCGGAGACCCGGCGCCGGTTCCAAGCGGAGCTCGACCTCGTCTCGATCGTCGTCGCCCAGACGATGCGCCTCTTTGGGCGTTTCGTCGAAGTCGACGACTTGCAGAGCTTTGGCCACGAAGGGTTGTTGCAGGCTGCACGCACCTACGACCCGAGCCGGGAGGTCCCGTTTCGTCGTTGGGCGAACGTACGTGTTCGTGGCGCCGTCTATGACGGGGTTCGTCGCTCGGGCCGGCTCCCGCGCCGCCTCTACCTCCGCGTGCAGGCGCTCGCCTCAGCGGCCCTCGTGACGGAAGCGGCCGACGAGCAACAGTCGGGGGACGCCGCGCCTCGCACCGCCCTCGAAGCGGACGAAGCGGTCCGGGATCGTTTGGGGGCGAGCGCGACTGCGATGGCAGCCGCAATTCTCGCGGCGCGAAGCATCGACGATGAGACACTTCATGTGCCCGACACGCGCGCCAACCCGGAAGAGACGGCCGCTCTGAAGCAGCTCGCCGGCCACCTCCGCGCCGCGGTTGACGGGCGCGATGATCCAGAAAAAACTCTCCTTTTGCGCATGTACTGGCAGGGGGAGAGCCTCGAAGAGGCCGGGGCCGCTGTAGGCCTTTCGCGCTCGTGGGCGTGTAGGATACACGCACGCGCGATAGGCAGCATCGGCAAGCAGCTGCGCAGCCTCGTGGAGTAGCGGCCGAAGGAAATTCGGGCTACCGGCACGTTCCATGGGCGAGCGTGTGATTGTGGCGATGAGCGGCGGCGTCGACTCCAGCGTGGCAGCGGCGCGTCTCCACGACGCTGGCTACGAGGTGGTCGGGGTGACCCTCCACTTGTGGGATTATCCGGACGACCCGGACGCGAAGGGGGCCCATGGCCGCTGTTGCGCACCGGAAGACCAATACGACGCCCGCCGTGTCGCCGACTTCGTTGGATTTCCTCACTTTACCTTCGATCGCCGGGATGCGTTCCGGACCCAGGTCGTCGAGCCCTTCGTCGATGCCTACCTCGCCGGGACGACGCCGAGCCCCTGCACGACCTGCAACCGAAGCGTGAAGCTTGGCGAACTGCTTGCGCTCGCCAAACGGCTCGGCGCGACGAAAGTTGCCACCGGGCATTTCGCACGGATTGAAAGGGACGAAACCGGGCGCGCGTTCGTTGCGGAGGCGGTCGATCGACGGAAGGATCAAAGCTACTTTCTCTATTCAGTCCCCGAAGAATTGGTGGAGATGCTCGTCTTTCCGCTCGGAGAAAGCACGAAAGACGAAGTACGCGCCGAGGCGGTCGCGCGGAGCCTTCCTGGCGCGACAAAAGGCGAAAGCCAGGAGCTTTGTTTCGTCGGCCAAGGGGCCGGCGCCTACGCAAAGTTCGTCGAGGAACGCGCGGGCGATCGACGAACGGCCGGCACCCTCGTCGACGAGGCGGGGAAGGTCCTCGGTCGCCACGAAGGCATCCACAAGTTCACCGTCGGCCAGCGAAAAGGGCTCGGCGTGGCGCTCGGGCACCCGGCCTTCGTAACGCGCATCGACGGCCGGACCGGCGTCGTTGTGCTCGGCTCCGAGGAGGGGCTCGCGGTGCGCGAATGTTCCGTGGAAGATGCATGCTTTTCGCCGGGCGTGACGTTCCCCTTTCGTGCACGCGTGCGGGTCCGCTACCGGCACGAGGGGGCACCTGCGATCGTTCGTCGCGACGAAAGTGGCGAAATTCGCGTCGTATTTGACGAGCCGGTCCGCGCCGTCACCACCGGCCAGGTGGCCGTCTTCTACGATCCCGCGTCACCGATCCTTGCCCGCGTCTACGGCGGCGGGAAGATCGTCGCCCACGCGTGAGTTCGCGAGGGATGCCGCTGGAACTCCACGAAAATAGCGGGTACCGACAGCCCCCGTGACGCCCCTGCCGATGAACCTCGCCTTGCCGGTACCGGAGGCGGTCTCGTCGCCGTGTTCGCGCTGGCTCGCGACCCTCGCGACCGACGTCGATGCCGCGATCGGGGCGACGCTTTGGCTCGGCGAGCTTGCCGAAAGCGACCGCGACGACGTTGCCAACGCCCTCGATGCGGTGGCTGACGAAGCCGGAATTCCAAGGAATCATAGGCATTTACTCGCCATAAACCGCTGGGTAGCTGCGAGCGACGGCGACGCTCTCATCTTCACGCGTGGCGACGTCACCCACCGAACGGTGTTCGCCGAGGACGGCACGCTTGTCGCCAGCAGCGCGCAACCGCGTGCGGGTGGCGCGCTCACGCCGGTCCCGTTCGCCGTCGCCCAGGACCGCCTTGCGCGGGGAATTCTCGCGGCGCGCCGCCAAGGGGGCGTCACCCAACACTCCGCATTGATGCCACTTTTGGCGGGGGACTGCCGATGAATACAAACGTCTTTGGCGCTCTTGTCTTTGCCCTCCTGCTTGGCGCTTGTGGTCCGAAGTACGGAGAGCCTCTCGTCGGCGTTTCTGCACCCGACCGGGCCACTTCCGTTGCGTTTTCTTTCCGAACGGCCGGCGAGACGACGGCCGCCAAACGCATCGGCACCGAGCAATTTCTTGGGCAGCCGGCTCTTCTCGTCTTTGTCACGACCGACGATCTCGTCGCGCAGGCGCAGCTCGTTGCGCTCGCTCGCGCCGAGCGCGAGATGCCGTTTGGCGTCCCGGTGATCGCCGTTTTCGTCGTCGAAAAGCCTCAGGAAGAGCTCGTCCCCAGCTACGCGCGGACCCTCGATTTGCCGTTTGTCCTCGCGATTGCCGACGACGAGACCCGCGCCGGTGGAGCCCCCTTTTCGCTGGCGGCTGTTCCGACGCTGGTCCTCCTCGATGGCGGGGCCCACGTCGCGTGGAAGAACCCCGGCGTCGCCCATCCGAACGACGTCCGCAAGCAGATCGCGCTCCTCAAAGGCGGCAAATAGTCGACGGTCTCGTCAGGGATCAATCGTCCAAAACTGCGCCGGGACGAGGATTTCCTCGGGGGACGTCCCACCGCGACGCACGTTTCCGTGTTTGTCGATGCCGAAGCCGTGGTCGCCAAAGACGACGTAGAGTACGCGATGCCCCTTTGTCGTGGCGGCATCGCTGGCGTGGGTCGCAAGAATTCGTGCGACGTCGTGGGCGGTCCGGTGAAGTTTTTCGCCGTTTGCCGTCGTTGCGAGTCGCGCTTCAATCAGATCGAGCTTGAAGATATCCCGGGAACCGACGCGGAGCCGATGGGGGATCTCGGCCGCCTTGCCGAACGCGAGCGCTTCTCCGAGTTCGGGTTCGCCGTCGGGGAGGAAGGCGAGCTCGGGCCGCGCGAGTACGCGAAGCTGGTGGGCCGTCGTTGCCGGCAGCGTCGACCAGCAAATTTGCTCGGCGATGAGCTTGGCCCGCCCCCCAAGGAGGGCACGGAAGTGGGTTCCGACGTCCCGGCCGAGGTCGACGCGGAGCGAGTCGACGAGGGTGAAGACGGTCGTACGCGCGTCGTGCTCGCGGCCGCGCGCCGTCGCTGCGTTGAAGAGATCAAACGTCATTTTCGGACGGTTCGTCCGATGGGCAAACGTCGGAAATGCATCACCATAGACCCGCCCGAACGCATCCCCGAACTCGGTGACGAGCGCCTCAAGACGCTCATCTTCGTGCCCTTCGAGGAGCGCGCGACGGAGCGGAAGGTAATTCGTCAAACAGAGTTGTTCGAGGGTCGCGAGCGCTTGCGGCCCCCGCGCCTGCGTCAGCGCGGATGCCCAGCCGCGAACGTCGGTGATCGACGCGACCGTCGGCTGGTAGGGGGGAACCGGAGGTGCCTCATTCTTCGGTGTAATTTCAATGACTTGTTTGGCGGCTGGGCGGCGCACCGCCGCGGAAGCAGGCGCTGGCGTCTCCGTTGCGAGGACCTGTTGGCGTTCGGTCGTCGCCGGCTCCGGCTCGCCGAGAAGCGCCCGGAGCGGGAGCGTCTCGACGGGGACCTCCACCTCGGTCGCATCGACACCCAGGAAGAGTTGGAGCGGAAGGCGCTTGGTTGCGGCGCAGAGGAGCTGGAGCGTCGCGGCGTCCCGCTTCCCAAGGAGTCCCTCGTCGCAAACGCTTGAAAGTCCTGAGAAAACAAGGCCGAGGCCCCGGAAGCCGAGGGCGAGGGTCCGCGTGAGTTGGCTGACGAGGAGCGACTTCGCGTCTTTCTCTTCGTCGGCGTCCTCTTCGCCGCCGTGGACGGCGAGGGTGCTCTCGACGGCGAAGGTTACGCGGTCGGCGACCGATCGGCGGTCCCGGGCCGCGAGATCGACGGCAACCGCGAGGAGCCCCTCCACCGGTGCCGGCGGCGGCGCAAACGCGATCGCGCCGGCGAGCGGAGCATCG
>JAAFHJ010000162.1 GCA_013298325.1 Myxococcales bacterium
TGGATTGATCGGCGACCACTGTGGAAAGCTCGTCCACCAACCGATCGAGCTGCATGTACCGAAGCTCAAGGTCGACGAGCCGCGAGTCTTCTGTGCTCATTTGAGTACGAAGTTGCAGGCGGCCGTCTGTTGGAAATTGTTCTTATCGGGCGTCGGGCTCTCGACCTTACCGTCCTTGTCCAGGGAAATGACTTGACCAGTTGCGGCTCCGCCCGTTTGACGGGCCCACCGCGACACGCCCGAAGTTGCCGCCGAAAGTCGTTTGACGGCGGGGTCAGGGTCGGAAGGCTTGTTGGTTCCGTTCGCGCCGGATACGAAGCGATAATAAGTGCTTCCGACAATGTTCGCGGCACCCTCTTGAATCGTTGCCTTTGAGCAATGGCCGTCCACATTGGCGCCGCTCACGGTCGTTGCCGGCTGGAACAGACAAAGAACGATCCGTTTTGTCGTTACCGCATCGCAGTAAGTCCCAACGGCGAATTGGGGGGCAAAATTTGCACCGATGAACGTCGGATTAGTCAGTGCGTTGCAACGGGCGAGCGCCGCATCGACGATGGGCTGTTTTTCGTTGTCGTTGTCGGTACACGGGGGGCCGCTGTCGACGGGCCCCGCATCAGGCGGACCTGCGTCGAAGCCGCTGTCGACAGGCCCCGCATCGGGCTGGCCCGCATCGATGGGGGCTGCATCGCTAGAGGCAGCGTCGTCGGCGACCCCGGTATCGGCGACGCTGCTGTCTGCGGTGGTGGCATCGACCTCCGGCACCCGTGCGTCGGTTGGCGTCGTCGCCGCGTCGCCGTCGGTCATTCCTTCCGGCAGCGTGATCCCGCACGCCATGAGGGCAAACAGCGGGAGCGGGAGAAATAAAGCGCGCGCGATGGAATGACGGAGAACGCCCATGGTCCTCTGCTTACCACGAATCCTCGCGCCATCGACGCCGCGGTCGCGCCCGTGGTAGGGGACGCCCCCATGTACTTCCAGGAGCTGATTCTCACCCTGCAGGATTTCTGGACGAAGCGCGGCTGCGTGCTCGTGCAGCCCTACAACAGCGAAGTCGGCGCGGGGACGTACAACCCGACGACCTTCCTCCGGGCGATCGGGCCCGAGCCGTGGAATGTCGCCTACGTGGAGCCGTCGCGGCGCCCGACCGACGGCCGCTATGGGGACAACCCGAATCGCCTCCAGCAGTTTCATCAATTCCAGGTGATCCTGAAGCCGGCCCCCCTCGATATCCAAGATCAATACGTCGAATCGCTCCTCGCCATCGGCACAAAGCCCGAGGATCATGATGTCCGCTTCGTCGAGGACGACTGGGAGTCGCCGACGCTTGGCGCCTGGGGCCTCGGCTGGCAGGTCTGGCTGGATGGCCTCGAGATCAGCCAGTTTACCTACTTCCAGCAGGTCGGCGGTATCGACTGCAAGCCGGTCGCTGGCGAGCTGACCTACGGCCTCGAACGCATCTGCCTTTACTTGCAGAATGCAGATAGCGTCTACGACCTCGCCTGGGCACCCGGCGTTAGCTACGGCGAAATCGCCAAGCGCGCTGAGTGGGAGTGGAGCACGTACAACTTCGAAGAGGCCGATGTTGCTGCTCATTTTGCGGCGTTTGATCAGTACGAGCGCGAGGCGAAGCGTCTCCTTGCCCGTTCCGACGACCCGACGAAGAAGCTCGTGCTTCCTGCTTACGACTTCGTCTGCAAGGCGGCCCACCAGTTCAACGTCCTCGACGCGCGCGGCGCCATCGGCGTAACGGAGCGCGCCCGCTTCATCGGGCGTGTGCGCGGCATCGCGAAGGGGGTCGCCGAGGCCTGGTACGCCCAGCGGGAGGCGCTCGGGTTTCCGCTCCTCGCGAAACCGGCGGCTGCCGGCTGAGTTTCGAGGACTACTGAACGACGCTTGTGCAATTGAAAAGTCCCCGATTCGCTTGCCGCGAATCGGGGACTTCGTTCTTTGTCATTCGTCGGGATCGGTCTCGCGGACGTTCGGAGTCACCACGAGCTGGTCCCGCTTTGCGTCGCGCGTGACGACGACTTCAAAGCGGCTCGTCTTGCCGTCGCCGTCGAGATCCCCCTCGGCGATCAGCGTGCACGTCTGGCCGTCCTTTGAGGCGACGGCGCTGTACGCGTAGTACTGAGGCATCGTCATCTCGAAGCGGAGACTCTGCCAGAACGGCGTGGCCCAATCCTTCGGTGTTGATTGGTATTTCTCCCCCTTGGGGACCGCTGCCGGCGTCCGACTTTGGGAGCCGATGCAGGCTGTCTTCCGTCGGGGCAAAAGCTTGTTCGGATTCTTCGGGTCGAGGGTCTCGCGCTCGTAGCTCATGACCACGTCGCGGGCCATCTGGCCGAGGGCGTTCTTCGCCTCCGCCTGCTTGGCGGCGCCGATGTACTTGGCGATCCCTTCGAGGACGGCCGCCTCGACGTCCTTTCCGAACTTCGCCGTCGCCGCGCGATCGCCGGGGAGGTTCAGCTCGCCGTGGATCCGCGCCCCTTCCGTCTTGAGGCTCGCCCCAGCGCGCAGCCGCTCGCCGAGGGCGCGGATGCTCGGAACGTCAGGAAGCGGTTCGGTCATCGCCTGATCGAATTTGGCTTTGACGAGCGGAATAAGTTCCGACTGAGCCGCCTCCGCATCAACAACAAGCCGCATCCCGCGATCGTCGATGGTGAGCGTGCCGCTGCCGACGACCGGGGTCTCTTCGCCAGGAACGTCTCCGTAGCGCGCGGCGACGAAGGTCGATGTGTCGACGTGAAGTGTTGAAGAATTGTCAGTTTTGAGCCCCTCAAGCGCCTCCGGTGAGAGGGCGATCACGATCGTGCCGCGGCGGAGATAGATCGCCCCGGTGCTCTCATCGACGGTCTTCTCGTCGGTCCCGCCGATGCAGGTGAATGCCTTTTTTGCCTCTTCTTCATTGGCAAATTCACCCGCCATGACTGCGGTCTTGTGGCCGAGGAGATTCCCGAAGGCGATCCGCTGGGCGGCGGCGAGCGTGTCCCGGTAGCAGGGGGTCTTCAGGCCGTTTTGGACCGCGTCGTAAAAGGGCGAGGCGCGCAGCCCTGCGCCATCGACCAAGACCTGAACACCGAAGTCCTTCTGAAACGCGTAATTTTCCGCGTGGATGGGGGTGGCGGCCCTCTTGGTCTTGCCGCCGTCGACGACGACGGCATCTTTCGGCGGCGGAGTTGCTGCCCCCCCACACGCGGCAGCAGCGAAGGGGACGAGGAGCGGGAGGAGTCGGAGGGCCGAACGCATGATCGCGCCAGGCTACAGGCTTCTCTCTAGAGGCGGGCGATGGTCCGACGGGAGAGCACGAGAAAGCGCCCGCTCATTGTGAGGGCTACCGTCACAAGCCCGGCCGTGAGGCCGATCCAGAGGCCACGTACGCCGAGGCCGTCGTGAGTGTGGAGTAAAATGGCAATATATTTTGAAGGGTTGTAGCGGCTGAGATCGCCGCTCCCGTAGGCGAGCGCCAGCGCGATCGGGTAGCCGACGCACCAGTGGGAGAACACATTCAGCAGGAAGGCGGCGTGCACATCGCCGACGCCGCGAAGGGCCCCGCCGGCGACCGCCTGCATGCCGTCGAAGAGCTGAAAGATCGCTGCAATATACAATAGTTGGCCCCCCAAGCGAATCACCGCCGGGTCTTGGGAGAACCGCGCCGCGAGGAACTCGGGGAAAAACGTGAAGATCAGCGCGCCGAAGAGTTGGACGCCGGCGCCGACGCCGATGCCGACGAGCCCGATTCGCCGTGGCGAGCGCCCTTCGCCGACGGCGAGGCCGACGCGGACCGCCGTGCCGGCAGATACGCCGAGCGCCCCCATAAAGGTGAAGCTCGCGAGGCCGAGGGCGATCTGGTGGGCACTCTCGGCGCGCGCCCCGAATTCCCCGGCGTGGAGGGCACACATGGAGAATACACCGATCTCCGCGAGCATCTGGAAGCCGATCGGCAGCCCGACGGCGAGGACCTGCCGCACGCCGACCTCGTCGCTCGACGGCCCGTGTGACGTTGGGCCCGCATCGCTAACGTCGGTTGGGCGGAAGCGGCGCGCCGCCATCCAGACGACGCCGAAGAGGGCGAGGCTCGCGACCGACGAGGAGCAGCCGGCGCCGAAGGCTCCGAGCTTCGGGAGGCCGATGGGTGGAAGATGCAACGATCGCAGGGCGTCGTCCCCCCGCACAAAAAGCTGGCAAGCGATGAAATTGACGACGTTCGCGGCGCCGGTCGCGACAAGGGCCGGCGAGGTGTTCCCGTGGGCCTGGAGAAAGGTCTTCGCGACGAGAAACGCCAAAAAGAGGAGCTGGCCGGGCGCCTGGCCGAGCAGAAAAAGGCGCGCGCGATCGACGACGGTCGCCTCGACGCCGAAGCGCGGGAGCAGGAAGGTAGACGCGAGCGAGCCGAGGACCATCAGCGGCCAGGCGATCGCGATCGCGGCAAAGGCGCTGGTTTGCGCTTTCCAGGCGCGATTGGGCTGGCGGGCGCCGATCGCCTGGGCAGCGAGCGGCTCTAGGGCGGCGGCGATTCCGAGACCGAACGACAGCGCCGCAAAGCCGACCGAGCGCGCCAAACCGGCGGCAGCGAGGTCGTCGACCGATTCGCGCCCGAGGATCGCGGTGTCGACCAAACCCATCGCGACGAGGGCGACCTGCGCCAGCGAAATCGGCGCGGAGAGCTTTGCAATGGCTCGGATTTCTTCGCGAATTGTCGGCTCAGTCCGCGAGAGAGAGGACGTGCTGCTCGCCGTCATTTCCCGCAGTCGCGAATGTCCGCTTCCGTCTTCGCCGCCTTCACGCACTTCAAATACGATTCCGTCACCCGCTTGCCGACGCACGCCTTCACTTCCGCCTCGAGCTGCTTCTTGTAGCCGTCGAGCTTCTCTGTCCGCGTCTTCGCGTCGAGGCCCGGATCGAGGGCGACCTCAATGTTCTTGTCGACGATGAGCTGGCAGTCGCTCTCCGTCGCCGGTCGGCCGCAACCGGTCGCAAACGCAACGATCGCGGGCACCACGGCAAGGAGGACAGCGGGGAGGCGAGCCATGGGGGCGACCTAGCAAAGTTCCCCGGTGGGGGCACGCCCTCAGCGCTTGACGACGGGTGCAGGATGCACCGAGTAGCCGCGCTTCTCGTAGAAACCGAGCGCCGTCGGGCGCGCGTCCAGGTAGACGGTCGCCCCGGAAGTACTGAAAGTCTGAGCGATTTCTTCGATGTGCCCGAGGAGTGTAGTGCCCGCCCCGGTGCCGCGGTGATCCTCGTGAACGACGAGGTCGTCGACGTGGATGTGCGGGCCCCGCGCCAACGTGGTGACCGGCCGAAACCCGGCATACGCGACCGCGGCGCGGGTGGACGTTTCGCGAAGGACAAGAATTCGATAGCCGATGGTACGTGCGTGCTGCACGCGTTCGACGAAGGTCGGGAGATCGAGCGCCTCACGGAGCTGACGGACGAGCGGGAACAGTTCCTCCAGGAGCTCCTCTCCGTCGACCTCTTCAAACATCCATGTGTTCTGCACGCGTGTGTTCTGCACGCGTTCTCCGGCCCGGCATCGCATTTCGGTCGCGAGGCGGAAATTGCCTGCACGCCAGAGCGTTTCGGCGACGGCGGATGCATCTTCGGGGGCGCGATTCTGGGAAAGCTTCGCCTTGCCGATCGGTGCCTCCGTGACTGCAAGACGGCCGCCGACGATGCCGGGGAGCAGCGCTTCGGTCACTTCGGTGGCGATGACGAGCGCCGGGTCGTAGGTGGCGAGGAGCGCCGCGAGGGAAGTCCGTGCATCTTCCACGGAAAGCGTTCCCGTGTAGGATGCAGCAAGATAGTTCCAGGTCGGTACCTGCTTGGGACTCTTGTACCAAGACGAGGAGACGTAGCCGTGGGGGCCGGTCACCAGCATTTTGGCACGCTTCCCCGCCGTGAGTGCTTCCGCGATCGGGTTGTTCCGGGCGACGTGGAAGAGGAGGTCGCCTGGCGGGCCCATGACGAAGGGCACCGGCGTCGGCGCGATCGCGGGATCGTCGCAGACGAGCCAACCGAAGCCTTCTTCGGTGGCGATGGTCGCAGCGTCGCTGGTGAAGGGGCGCGGGAGGTACATTGGGTTTCCTCAGGAAGGCGCTTCAAACGGAAAGAGCGACGAGAATCTCGCCGCTCTTTCCCGGTTTCAATGACGATGTATCACGAGGTCGGCAGGCGGGAGGCGCTCTGCTTGGCGCTCGCGGCGAGCTTGCTGCGGAGTTCGCGCCGCTCAAGGCCCGCCTTCACGAAGCGGGAAAAGAGCGGGTGGGGCGCGAGCGGCGCGCTCTTGAACTCGGGGTGGAACTGGCAGGCGACGAAGTAGGGGTGGTCGCCGAGCTCGATCATCTCGACAAGACCGCCGTCCGGCGACGTGCCCGAAAAGATCAGCCCCGACTGAGTGAGCGTGTCGCGGAAGGCGTTCGCAAACTCGTAGCGGTGGCGGTGGCGCTCGCTGATCTCGGTCGCCCCATAGGCCTGCGCCGCGAGGGTACCTGCTTGCAAGGTGCACGGGAACGCGCCGAGGCGCATCGTGCCGCCTTTGTTCTGCTCGCCGACCTGGCTCTCGAGGAGGTCGATGACCGGGTACTTGCAGGTTGCATCGAACTCCCGCGAGTTCGCCCCTTCGAGGTGGGCGACGTTTCGCGCGAACTCGACGACGGCCATCTGCATGCCGAGGCAGATCCCGAAGAAGGGGATCCGGTTCGTCCGCGCGTAGCCGATCGCCTGGATTTTCCCTTCGGTTCCGCGATCGCCGAAGCCACCGGGGACGAGGACGGCATCGAGGTGACCAAGGAGAGAATCGGGCCCCTGGCGCTCGATTTCCTCGGAGTCGATGTACTCGAGGTCGACGCGGCAGTCGTTCGCCATGCCGCCGTGGACGAGCGCCTCGTGGAGCGACTTGTAGGCGTCCTTGAGGTTCACGTACTTGCCGACGACGCCGATGCGGACCGTCCCCTTGGAGGGCTTGGTGAAGCGCTCGACGATCGCGTTCCAGCGGCCGAGATCGGGCTCGCGGGACCAAATGTTGAGGCGGTCGGCGATGAGGTCGTCGAGCCCTTCCTTGTGGAGGTGGGCCGGCATTTCATAGATGCAGGATACATCGATTGCCGAGATGACCGCCTCCGGAGCGACGTTTGAGAAGAGGGCAATCTTCTCTTTGGTGCTCCGATTGAGGAGCGTCTTGCTCCGGCAGATGAGGATGTCGGGCTGAATTCCGATTTCGCGCATCTCCTTGACCGAGTGCTGCGTCGGCTTGGTCTTCAGCTCGCCGGCCGTCTCGATGTAGGGGACGAGCGTGACGTGCATCGAGAGGGCATTCTGCGGGCCCGACTCGACCTTCAATTGACGAATTGCTTCGAGGAACGGGAGCGACTCAATATCGCCAACGGTCCCGCCAACTTCGATGATTGCGACGTCGGCTTCTTTGGTGGCCGCCTCGACGCGCGCCTTGATCTCGTCGGTCACGTGGGGGATGACCTGTACGGTCGCCCCGAGGTACTCGCCGCGGCGCTCCTTCTTAATGACCGCCTCGTAGATGCGGCCCGAGGTGAGGTTCGACCCGCGCGAGAGCTTTGCCGTGGTGAAGCGCTCGTAGTGGCCGAGATCGAGGTCGGTCTCGGCGCCGTCGTCGGTCACGAAGACTTCCCCGTGCTGGTAGGGGCTCATCGTGCCGGGGTCGACGTTCAAGTACGGGTCGAGCTTCATGTGGGTCACTCGAAGGCCCCGCGCCTCCAGAAGCGCGCCGACGGCAGCGCTCGCGAGCCCCTTGCCGATGGAGGAGACGACGCCGCCGGTCACAAACACAAATTTGGTCGACTTACGGCTCATTTCGCATGCTCCTCACGGGCTCGGTCGACGGGGGCCGAAGCTCCCAGGACGGCCGAGCGTCCGAAAATGAAAAACCGCAGCGCGGAAAGCTCCGCGCTACGGGAAGGCCGCCCTACCAAACTGCGCCGGCTACGGGAAGCGGCAATCGGCGCGCGGCGAGGATTTCACCGGCCTGTACGTGTAATTTGCATGCGTGTCACGGGGGGCGGAAAGACGCAACGCGTCGTGTTTCGTCACTGCCGCGCGAGGGATTTTCCAGGGGTTCCGCCCTTCTCCCCAGCAAGACGCTGTGGCATGGTCGGCCCCATGGCCCTCCCCTCCATCGGCATCACCGGCTACGACAACGTCCACTTCGCCGTCGAAAACATGGCGCGTTCGCGCGCGTTTTACCTGGAGAAGTTCGACTTTCAGGAGGTCGCCCGCGCCGGCGCCGACCTCGTCGCCAAGAGCGGCCAGGAAGCGGCTGTATTTGGCGCGGGGGGCGTGCGCGTGTGCGTCTCTTCACCGCTCACGCAAACCTCCAAAGCTTCCCGCTACTTGCGCCGCCATCCCGCCGGTATCATGAGCCTCGGCTTCTCCGTCGCCGACCTCGACAAATCGATTGCCGCTCTGGAAGCGCGCGGCGCGACCTTCGTCGCCGACGTCGTCGAAGACAGCGATGGCCACGGCACCTTCCGCGCGATTGAAATCGCAACGCCGCTCGGCGACGTAAACTTCCGCTTCGTTGAGCGGAAGGGGTACCGAAAATTCGCCCCCGGCTTCGAAGACTTCGGCACCGGCCACGCAAATGATCCGACGAATCGCTTCGGCATTTCGGCGATTGACCATATCACCTCGAACGGCCTCACGATGAAGCCGATTGTCGATTGGTACGCCACCACGCTCGGGTTTGAGCAGTTCTGGGACATCGAATTTCACACCCAGGACGTGCTCGGCAAAGGGGCCTCCGGTACCGGCCTCAAGAGCATCGTGATGTGGGACCCGGAGAGCGGCGTGAAGTTCGCAACCAATGAGCCGAAGCGGCCCCAGTTCCGCGACTCTCAGATCGCGAAGTTCGTCGAGGACAACCAGGGGAATGGCGTTCAGCACATCGCCTTCGCCGTGACCGACATTATCGAGACGGTCGAGGAGATGGCCCGTCGAGGCATCGACTTTATGAGCACGCCGAAGAGCTAC
>JAAFHJ010000163.1 GCA_013298325.1 Myxococcales bacterium
GGATACCGATCGGAACCGCGAGGCGAATGCCGACGAAGCGGAGGGCGGTCGCGTAGAGCGCTGCGAGGACGAAATTTGCGACGACCTGTCCGCGCACCCAGCTTCCAAGGGTCGTGTGGACGTCGCTGGCGAGGTGGCTCACGGGGGCGAGCCAGCGGCGCGGAACGAGGTCGCGGACGCGGCGGACGATGCGATCGAAGTCGATCAGCAGGTACAAGGCGAAGACCGGCACAACGAGCGCGGAGAAGGCGAGGCCGACGTAGGTGAGCGTCCCAAACGCCGCGGCGGTGGCGGCGGTCGAAAGCCCCGGAATGCGGTCGGAGGCCATCTTTCCCCAGTCTTCGGCGCTGTGGGGCATCTTGAGATGGGCGTGCGTCCACAACCACGGTTCGGCGCGCTTTTGGGTCTTTGCGAGCTGCTCCGGCAGGTCTTTCGCGGCGTCGCGGAGCTCGGCGACGAACCAAGGTGCAACATACACGAAAAATGCGACGACGATCCCGCTCAGCGCGAGCATCACCAAGGCGGCGCCGGCCGCACGAGGGACGCGGAGCGTCTCCAGACGGTCGACGAAGGGGTCAAGCGCATATGCGAGCAAAAACCCCACGGTGAGCGGCCCAAGAACGCTTCGAAGCACCCAGCCGAGCCCTGCGATCGCGACGACCGCGAGGAGGAAGACGACGCCGCGGAACGGATCGAACGGGGAGGGGAGCGCCGTGGCTCGTGTTTCGAGGGCCTCGCGTTCGTTCCCATCCCCGGGCGGTGCCGACGAATCCATGGCGTTCGTCTACCTGGAATCGGCCGGAAAGGGACCCCTCGCCGTCGACGCACCGTGGGAATTCTCCGGCAGATCAGCGACGCCGTCGGAACATCTTGCGCGCGAACGCGACGCCATCCTGCTAGCGAGGCGCCTATGTCGCTCCCCCGCTTTGAAGAGGCGCAGCCGCGTCCCGTTCCGCCCCTCGACGGTCAGGATGGTGCGACGGTCGCACGTCTTGTTGGTTTGATGCGCCGCCTGCTCGCCGACGACGGCTGCCCCTGGGATCGCGAGCAAACGATTGAATCTCTTCGTAAATACGTCCTCGAAGAGGCTGCCGAAGTCGCCGATGCGATCGACTCTGGCGATCGCACGCTGCTCCGCGAAGAGCTGGGCGATCTCCTCCTTCAAATCGTCTTTCAATCGGAAGTTGCGCGGCGGGAACAGGCCTTTGGCCTCGATGACGTCGTGGAGGGGATCGTCGCAAAGCTCGTCCGCCGGCATCCCCACGTGTTTGCGCCCGCCGATGCTGCCCCCGTTGAGAACGCCGACCAAGTGCTCACAAACTGGGAGAAGTTAAAGCTCCGCGAAAAGGGGGAGCGCGGCGTGCTTGATGGCGTCCCGCGCGCGCTTTCGAGCCTCGTGCGTGCCACGCGGATCGGCGAAAAAGTGGCTCGAGTGGGCTTTGATTGGGACGATGCAAAGGGGAGCTTTGCCAAAGTTCGCGAGGAAGTCGCGGAGATTGAAGCTGCCCATGATTCTGGCGATCGTGAGCACTTGGCAGAAGAAATTGGCGATCTTCTGTTTGCTGTCGTCAATTTTTCCCGGCACGTTGGCGTCGACGCAGAGGTCGCACTCGCGCGGACGTCGGACAAATTTACGCGTCGTTTTCGGCACGTGGAGGGGCGGGTCAAAGAAGTCCACGGCGGCTGGGGCGAGGCCGGCGACGAGAACCTGCCGCTTGACGTCCTTGACCGCTACTGGGAAGAAGCCAAGAGCCAGGAGCGCGCTGCTCAGCCCTCCTCGGAAATGACCGAAATTGCAGCCACGGAGAGCCCCCTTTGAAGCCCGATGACCCCACGCTGACGCCGCCGGACGCTCCGGCCGCCGATAAGCCGCGAGGTCCGCGCGTTGCCGGCTTCCCGGAGCCGCTGGCTCGCCTCCCCGAAGAGTGGATTACTGCCGCGGCGAAAATCGGAGCGCGCCCCTTTCAAGCGAAGCAGATCTTTAAGTGGATTCAGACGAAAAACGTCTTTGATCCTGCGAAGATGACCGATCTCGCGCTGCCGATGCGCGAGAAACTTGCAGCGTCAGAAACCGCCTTTGATGTGCTCGAAGTCTCCGAAGTTTATCGTTCCAGCGACCACACCCGCAAGGCGCTCGTACGATTTACAGATGGGAAGACTGTTGAAACCGTTCTGATTCCGGGCGTCTCCGGCGCGCGAAAGGTAAGCCTCGAAGAGGCCTTCGACCTCGACCCGGATTCCCCGGATACCGACGACGAAGACGACGACGAGCCCAACGCGGCGACCGCCCCGTCGACGAAGCGCCGGGTGACCCAGTGCATCTCGACGCAGGTCGGATGCGCAATGGCGTGCGTCTTCTGTGCGAGCGGAGTTGCCGGTCTCCAGCGCCAGCTTCGGGCCGACGAAATCGTGGCGCAGGTCCTCCACGGCCGCCTCCTCCTGGACGCCGACGAAGAGCTCCGGAACGTCGTCTACATGGGCATGGGGGAGCCGCTCCACAACTACGCGGAAACGGCGCGCTCGCTCCGGCTACTGACCCATCGCGATGGCATCGGCCTCAGCTCGCGAAGAGTGACCGTCTCGACGAGTGGCCTTGTGCCCGAAATCGCGAAGCTTGGCGCCGATTTCGGCGGGCAGATCGGCCTCGCGATCTCCCTCCACGCTGCCGACGACGAGACGCGCACGCGCCTCATGCCGATCAACAAGAAGTACCCGTTGGCGGTGCTCATCCAGGCGCTCCGCGAGTATCCGCTGCCGAAGCGCCGCCGGATCACGATCGAATACACGCTTGTCGCCGGCCGCAACGACCAGCTCGACGAGGCGAAGAAGCTCGCCAAGCTCCTCCGCGGTCTCCCGGTCAAGGTGAACCTCATCCCGATGAATCCCATCGAGGCGAGCACGCTCGGTCCCCCTGATTTTTCAGGTGTTTTACGCTTTCAGCGGGTCCTCCACGACGCCGGCTACAGCTGTTTCGTCCGGAAGCGTCGCGGCGACGACGTCGCGGCGGCGTGCGGTCAGCTCGCGATCCTCGGCGCAAAAAAGAAGGTTCGCGTCGATCGGACGTAACGCGCGACGCCGCCGCTAGGTCGCGATGGGATTTCCCCGGAGTTTGCGCTAAGGCCTGCCGCCGATGATCCCCTACATCCACGTCCCCGACCTCCCCGTCGCCGGCCCCGTGACGCTCCACCCGTTCGGCCTCCTCGTTGCGACGGGCGTAGTCCTCGGCACCTGGATCACCACGCGGCGAGCGGCACAGCGCGGACTCGACACCGACCAGCTCAACTCGTTCATCACGTGGATGCTGATTTTCGGGTTTGTCGGCGGGCACGTCTTCGACGCGATCTTCTATCATCCCGAGAAAATCAAGGCCGATCCCCTCTATTTGATTAAGATCTGGGAAAGCCTTTCGTCCTTCGGCGGGTTCCTCGGCGCTGGGATCGGCATCTTCCTCTGGAAGTACTTCGAGACCGATCGCGCCATTGTGAACCTCGGCCTCTTCACGCTCTTCTCGTTCAAGCGCCGAAAGACGCCGGCGCCGATCATGCCGCTCGCCGACTTGATCATCTCGGTCTTCCCGGTCGCCTGGATTTTCGGCCGTGGCGGCTGCGCGGTCGTCCACGATCACAAAGGTGCCGTCGCCCCCGCAGGCCATTGGCTTGCTGTCGGCTACCCGGTCCGCGAGGCCGACTTCATCCACAACGCCAAGGGGATCACTGGCGAAGTCGTCTGGAATTGGGGGCCGCTTCAGTTCGTAAAGGGGCTCGCTCCTCACTTCGATCTCGGCCTCCTCGAATGGTTCTTCACCGTTCTTTTGTCTGTCTTCCTCATCATTTCTTGGCGCCGCAAGTTGCCGACCGGCACCTACCTCTCGGTGGTGACGCTCGCCTACGCCCCCATCCGTTTCCTGATGGACTTCTTCCGCCTGCCCGATGACGGACACACCGGCGACTTGCGCTTCGGCGCACTCACGTTCGCCCAGTACGCCTGCATCGCGCTCTTCCTCTACGGCCTCTACGCCGCCTGGAACGCGAAGCGCCTCGCCGACGCTGGCGACGACCCCCTCGACTTCTACAAGCTCGCGCCGAAGAAGCCGAAGAAGAAGGCGAAGCGGAAGTCGGCAGAAGCTGCAACCGCCTGATTCGACCCACGAAAAAGCCCGCCTCCTTGGAGAGCGGGCTTTTCCTTTTCTGCAGGGCGAAGCTTGCCGCTAGGGGGCGGTAAGCGGTTCGGCGACCGTCATTGCCGGGGCGTCGTCGTGCCCGTCAAAGCCAAAGTCGGCTTCGTCGGCGGGCGGCGGCGGGATGGTATCGCCGGCATCGGCGCCGGTGTTCTCCCCGTCGGTTGGCGGTGCCGCTGGCTCTGCCTCTGCGAGGTGGGGCGAGAGTGCCCCCCGGAGATCGTCGGGAAGGTTCGCTTTCGCGAAGTTCGCAATCGTGCAGAGTACATGGGTCTGCCGGATCGAAGCCGCACGTATCCCGTCGGAGCCGCGGTAGATCTCGAAATAGAAGGAAACGGAGGTGTCCCCGATCCGTTCCACCGCAAGCTCCACGCGCGCCGAGTCGCCCCAAACGATCGGGTGCTCGAAATCCGAGCTTGCATGGACCGTCGGGAAGGCGAGGCCGCGCTCCCGAAGCAAACTCGGGTACCCGCCAGCGATTTCTTCGGCGAGCAGCGCCTCGAGCGCTTCGTAGCAGAGGGCAAAATAACGAGGATAGAAGAGCACTTGACCGACGTCAGCGTCTTCAAAGCGGAGGCGGCGCTCGTAGGTGAACACGCCCCGAAGCTACCTGCTTTTCGGGGCTATGTCTTTCATCAACGTCCGGCGCTACTTCTTGTCTTTGCCGCGGCCGAGGACCGCGAGCTTCAAGAAAGAGAACTGGCTCTTTGCCGCTTCTTTGATCAGATCCAGCTTGTCTTGATCGCGCTTCCCCTTGCGATCGCTGAGCTCGCCTTGGTCGTACAGTTCGCGCGTCTTCGTGCGCTGAAGCTTGCCGCTCGAGGTTTTCGGAAGCGCCCCGGCGACGACGGGGACGGCGTCGTCGATGGTCAACCCGAGCCCCTGTTGCACGGAGGTACGCACCTTCGCGACGAGGTCTGCCCCTTTGATTTCGAGGGTTTCGCCCGGGTTCAGCGTGACTTCGAAGGCGACGATGACCTTCTCCTTGTCGCTCCCCGCATCGCGCGTCCCGAAGGCGATGACGTTCCCTTTGCGGACGCCGTCAATCTTGGAGGCCTCCCACTCGATGTCTTGCGGGTAGTAGTTACGACCATTGACGATGATCACTTCCTTGGAGCGGCCGCAGATGTAAATGCGCCCCTCGTGGAGGAAGCCGAGGTCCCCCGTGCGGAGAAAATCGCCCGCGAAGGCCTCTTTCGTCTTCTCGGTATCTTCAAAATAGCCGGCCATCACGCTCGGCCCCTGGATGCGGATCTCTCCGACTTTCCGCTCGGCGAGCGGCGAGCTGCTCGTGGCGTCGTCGGCGGCAAAGATTTGCATATCGTGATCGGCGAACTTCGGGCCGCACGAGACGAGCGGAATCGCCGCCTCATTGGTCGCTTCAACCACGAAGGCTTCCCCTTCACCCCAGAGCCTCTCGCCGTCGACGCTCAACGTCTTCATTCCCTCTTCGAGTTCGGTGAACGCGACCGCAAGGGACGACTCCGCCATGCCGTAAGACGGGAGAAGCGCGAGCGACCGGAAACCCTGTTCCCCAAAGACCTTGGCGAAATTCTCGAGGTTCTCCGGACGAATCGGCTCCGCGCCGCAGCCCGCAACACGGATCGTGTCGAGTTTGATGCCGTCGAGATCTTTCCCTTTGATTCGCTTCACGCACAGCGCGAAGGCGAAATTCGGCGCGTAGGTGATCGTCCCTTTGTAGCGGGTGATCGCCTGGAGCCAGGTCGCCGGGCGCTTGAGGAAGGTGAGCGGCGGCAGAAAGACGACGGGGACGTCGTTCATGATCGGCGAAAGGACGAAGCCGATCAGGCCCATGTCGTGAAAGAGCGGGAGCCACGAGACGCCGACGTCCTGTTTGTTCACGCGCAGTCCGTCGAACATGATGCATTTCATGTTTGCCGCGAGGTTCCGGTGGGTCAGGACGACCCCTTTCGGCCGCGAGGTCGATCCGCTCGTAAACTGAATAAAACAGGGATCATCCAGCGTGATCTCCACCGGCTTCAGCGTCTCTTGGAGGTCGCGGACGTCGTCGATGGCGACGAGCTTCTCCAGGGCCGGGCAGCCCTCCTGGACGGTGCCGAGGAGCGCCTTGATCTGCTTGCTAGTGATGAGCACGCGGGCGCCGCTTTTCGCAACGATATGGCGGGTATTCTCCAGGTATCCGTGGAGCTGGCCGAGGCCAAGCGGCGGATAGATTGGCGCGGGGATGATGCCGGCGCGGATCGCTCCGAGGAACGCGATCACGAAGTCCTCATTCTGCGGGAGGATCAGCGCAACGCGGTCCCCTTTCTTAAGACCGAGGGACTGGAGCGCGCCGCCGAACGACGCAGTTCGCCGTTCGATGGTCGCAAACGAGAAGAAGGTCTCGCGCGCGTTTTCGGTCCCCGGAAAGCCGGGCACGCCGTCCTCGGACAGGAACGTGAAACCGCGCGACGGGTCCCGTTTGCCCGCTTCTTCAATCGCTTTTGCGAGGGTGATGAGCTCCATGGCGGGGTCGCTTACCAGAGCCTCGCTGCGTAAAAAAAGGGGATCGTGGTGCGAAGTGGTTTTCCAGGCGCGCCTGTCTCGTCGCCGGAAACCGGTCGAAGCGCCGGCGCCCGCGCAATTTTCCTCGGTTCCGCGGCGGCCGGTGCCGCTTCGCCAAGTAACCGTTGACACTCTTCTTCGCGGCGACCGATACTCACGCGCCTATGGCCCTCATCGAGACCGAAGAAGCCGCCCGCCGTCTTGCTCGCGCGATCGCCAGCGATCTCTCGCTCTACAACGAGGAGAAGATCGTCAAGGGGATCACCGAGGACTCCCTCTTTTCGACGCTCGCCGAAGAGATCGAAGAAGGGCGCGCGCTCTACAAGCGCCGCGTTTCGCCGGAACTTTTTCCGAAGAACTTCTACGACCGCGCCCTCGTCGACATCTTGATCAAGGCCAAGGGGCACATCAAGTCGAAGATCTGGTGAGCGCCTCCGCGGAATCGATCCGCTTCGTCGTGCCGCGTTCCGCCTCCGGTTCGCGGCTCGATCGTTTTGTGGTCTCCGCTTGCGCGGAACTCCCCGACGCGCCGTCGCGTGCGGAGGTGCAGCGCTGGATTGAGTCGGGGGCGGTCTTCCTGCGAGGGGCCGCCGGCAAGGCGAAAGACGCGCTTCGTGAAGGGGATGAGGTCGTCGTGACCCCGCGCGCCCCCCGCACCAGCGATGCGGTTGCCGACCCATCGGTGCAATTTACACTCTTGCACATCGACGACGATCTCCTGGTCATCGACAAGCCGCCCGGCCTCGTCGTGCACCCGGCGGCCGGCCACGAGACGGGGACGCTCGTGAATGGCCTTTTGGCGCGCGGCTGGTTCCGCGTCGACGACGTCGCCGACCCCGACGACGCCGAGGGGCACCTGCGCCCAGGGATCGTCCATCGCCTCGACAAAGGCACAAGCGGCATCATGGTTGTCGCCCGCAATGCCAAGAGTCGAGAAGCGCTCAAAGCCCAATTTCAGATCCACAGCATCGACCGTGAATACGAAGCGATCTGTATTGGTGCCCCCCTCAAACAGACGATCGCGACCCTTCATGGGCGTCATCCCATTGAGCGGATGAAGTTCACGACGAAGGTCCGCGATGGGAAGCGCGCCGAAACGCACGTGACGCCGCTCGCGACGGAGACGGGGAAGTGGGGGACCTATTCCCACGTCGTCTGCCGTCTTGAGACGGGGCGTACCCACCAGATTCGCGTGCATCTTGCAGAGGTTGCCCGCGCGCCGATTTTCGGCGATCCCGTCTACGGCGGAATTCCCAACGACCCCCACGCAAAACGCCTGGCCAACCAGCTCGGTCGCCAGGCGCTTCATGCGCGATTGCTTGGGTTTGTGCACCCGAAGACCGGCGAGCGACTCGTCTTTACGAGTGCGGCACCGGCCGACTTTCAGGCGGTTCGTGAGGCGCTTTTGCCCGCTTCCGTCACTGCTGGGGCGCCTTCGGCGTGAAGAGCGGCCCCGGAATCGGCAGGAGGACGCGTCCGGCGGCCGGGTTCAGCAGCAGCGCAAACGCGAGGTAGAGGGCGATGCCGGCGAGGGCGACCGTCGCGAGCACGATCGGCATATTGAAGATCGCGCCATCGGCGGGCGGAAGCAGCGCTTTCCCGATGCGGAAGACGTAGAGAAGGATGATGTCCGCGAGGAAGGCAAAGAGCAGCTTCGACGCATAGGCGAACGCGATGCTCAGCACGACAAAGATGATCAAGAAGCAGACGTCGACGGCGAATACGACCGAATGATTCGGCACACGCCCTTCGGCGATCCCGGAAAGAGACCACCAGTTCATCACCCAGTTGAACGAGAACGTGAGGAACAGCGTCCCCCCGAGGCCGTTCTTGTTCGCGAGGGCGAGGATGCCGGCGAGGAACTGGCAGCCGGCGCCGAAGAGCAGGCAGAACCAGGCGGCGGTTCGGAACGCGTCCGGCGTGATCGCCTTGCCGAGGGCGACCGGGATCAGGGCGGCGCAGCCGATGGCGAGGCCGAGGAGACCGAGCGGCGTCGACTCGGCAAAGGGGGTGGCTGCGGCGGGGGCGTGCGGATCCGTGCTCATGTTGCGGCGCAACATACCGACGCGAACGGCGGGCGTCCCCTGCAAATTCGGCGGCGCGTACGATTCATCCGCCGTTGGCGGGCTCTTGACGCAATGCTGCGATGCAGCAACGTGCGAGGGTCGATTCAGCGCTTGGCGATCGGACGGAGCCGGAGGATCGACAGCGCCGCGAAGCCGACAAGCACCGCGAACCAGAGCGTCGCGAAGCGGACGAGGATCATTGCGGCGGTGTTGTGGGAGTCCTGGACGCC
>JAAFHJ010000164.1 GCA_013298325.1 Myxococcales bacterium
GGGTCAGAGGCCGTAATTCGACTGGCGACGCTCCACGCAGCCAATAGCTCCCCCTCCTGGCCGAGGGTCGGCAACACCGTATCTCCGGCCATCCAGACGTTCGCGAGCGGCGTCTGGAGCGGCTGTGCGCCGAGGCCGGCCCAACCGAGTTCAGACGATGCATTGTGCATACGTCCCGTCAGGCGAGCGAGGCCCGCCGGAAACGGCGCAAAGCCCCTCGCCTCGGGAAACATCGCGACCCAGCGCGGCCGTAGCGGTTCTGGGTCGCGGGATCCTCCGCCTTTGACCAAGGCAGTGCGCTCCACCTCAAAATAGCGAACATTTTCCATTTGCGCATCCCGTCGACCGTAGGGGATCACGCGGATTTCAAGCCGAATGTCGGCGTCGCTGCCTTCGTAGTCGAGCCGAAAATCCCAGAGAGGAAGCCCGTCATGGGGGGAATCGACAACGCGGTAATGATGCTCGATAAATGGAAAATGGCGTTCGAGAACGCCCAACACAAATCTTCGTCCCTTGAGTACCGCATCGACCGGCAAGAGCGTCTCCGCGACGAGCAATTCGCTGTCAGCGGACGAGCCTGCGCTTCGTTGAACCCATACGGGAGCCGCATCTTCGTCGATGCCGGGGAGCAAGAACGCGTTCTCCGCAAGGCTCTCGGGGAGGCCGGCCCGCGCGACTTCGATGGAAACCACAAAGCGCCCCTCGGCGGCCTCTAGTTCCGGGTAGACATCGAGGTCGGCCCGCTTGGGCGCGAATCGCGTTGCAAGATCAAGGAGTTCCGGAAGCGCCCCCTCGAAGAGCACGTGGTCGCATCCAGCCGCTTCCTCCCCGCTGTCGTCTTCGACGTGGGTGACGCGGTCGTCGGCCGTAATTAGTCGAACGGCACGCTCGTCGAGGCAGACCTCGCCTCCATGCGCCCGAATTCGTTCAACAAGAAAGGAGAGCAATCCTTCCTCGCCGCCGGCAATGCTCACGACGCCGCGCGTCCACGCTCCGTGCAGGCGTGCGAGCGCGATCGGCGGGAGTACCGACCCGTAGTCGCTGCCGAAGGCGGCTGTTACAATCGGAATTTGTCGGTAGGGATGCCCTTCCGGAAACGCCGAAAGGAGGTCCGGTCCGCGGAGCGCTGCAGCCAACTCCGCCTCAATCTTACGCGCCGTGCGACGTTCCCAGAAACTCACAGGCGGAAGAACTGCCTGCCGATCAAACGCACTATCTACCCGACCGTTGATCGACGCGAGAAGCGTATAGAGGTCGTCGACCGCGCCGTCGACATCGGGAAACTCACGATGAATTTCCTCCCGAAAACGCTCCGCATCGGGGACGACATCGAGGCGACTATCCGGCAAAAAGACCTGGAACATCGGGTCTCGAAAACGCGTACTTCGCCGAAGTGTTTGGGTTTGAGCGAGTTCGAGGAGAAAGCGCGCAAGTACCGGACTACCGTGACAGAGCAGCTGAAACGGACGGCGAGATAGTCGGATCGGCTCGTCGGCTGCCCCCTCGCCCCCCCGAATACGCGCGGGGAAGTAGCTATAGCGGGGCGCAATCCATCGCTGCCCAAGCACGCGTACGCGGAAGCTCCGACGAGCGAGGAGCGCCGCCGCGAAAAGAGAGCCGAGCCCCGCGCCGAGGACGACGACATCAAAATGCTTGCGAGCCATAGCCGGAGCGGACGGTTAGCACGGGCGTGTCGGTCGGAAACCGCCGATGGCACGACGAACGTCGCGATCAGCGGTCACTTGTCGAAAGTCGGCGGCGGCGTGTAGATCTTCTTCACGTTCGCGCCGCCGACGAAAGCGTAACTCCCTGCATTTCCGTAGCCATAGGCGGCAAGCCCGAACGGCGCAGTGCCGACGAGCGCATGGGCCCCTTCCGAGATCGGGCATCGCACGCCGATGTAGTCGACGCCGCCAATCGTCCCCATCGGCGCGTTGTCGCACCCCGTCGGCGCAGCGCCATCGACAGTGACCGACGCCCCCTTCGGCAACGCGAGCGCAATAAAGTTCGCGCGCCAGCTCGTCGGGACGGCGAAGAGGTAGTCGGCGCGGAACTGATCGATCGCCGGAAAGATCGTCAGAGACGGATCCCCATTCCCCTTCGGCGTGAATTCTTGGCTCACCAAAATCTGTGCAACGGCGACCGGTTCCGTAGACTCGGCGACGAAGTCACGATCGGTGTACGTTTCACGTACTTCGCCGGGCGCCAACGTAAAGCTGTCGTCCGGCGCCGGGAGGTTCGTCTTGACGGTCGCCGTCGACGCGACCCCCATGAAGCGGAGAATATCGTAATCGCGATAGCCGCCGGGGTCGGAACGGTAGGCACTGTGGGGAATCGCGAAGCGTTTTCCGTACGATTCAATCGGGAGAAGTTGCTCCTCCAAATGATCGAGGCAACAGGTCGAAGAGTTCCCATTGCCCCCCGGGGGCGCCGGCGGCTTCTTCGTGCCAGGCGCGCCCGAGAGCTCCGTCCCGGTGAACACGGCCACGGGCTGATCGGCGGTCACCACGGTGCCGGTCATGTCTCCGGGGAGGCCGTCCGTCTCAAGATTCAAGACGTCATAAGGTCCAATCGTTACATTGATAACGCCGTCCTTCGGGGTTGCGGCAATCCCGCCCCCGGCGAGGGTCGCGTTGGAGACCTTCACGCGCACATGGGTGCCCGATCGCGTGCCAACAATCGTCACGTAGGCGCGATCAATCGGGCTTCCAAAGACCGAAATTGGCTTACCCGACGGCCAGGACAATGCGCGATACGCGAGACCGAGGCCCGCACTCGGGAGGAGCAAGGATGCATCGTTCGAGTATTGAGCGGCAAGCGCATTGAACTGGTAGACGACAATCGGCTGGCTCGACGAAACGCGAAACGCGCGCGAGCTAAGCATCGTCCCCGGCCCCTCGTTGTTGCCTTGGAGGCTGCCATCAACCTCGCGGGTCGGCATCGTGATCGTCTGCACGGTGCCCGGCGAAAGGGTCACCCGCTTGACTTGCTTCACCTTTGGCGATTGCCCGACGTCGGCATCGTTCTGTTCGACGATCACATCGGCGGTTTCATCCCCCGCATTCGAAACGACGATTCCCCAAGGGGCACCGGCGGCGTCATTGAAGGGGTCTTTGTTATTGTCGAGGTCGACCGCCCAGAACTCACACCCGATGTTTGAAGGGAGCGCATCTGCGGCGGCGCACCCCTTCGCGCACGCGCCATCGATGCACACCTCCTTCTTCCCATCGCAAGAGCCGACTTTCTCTCCGGCAGTTCCATCGGGATTGCACGTATGAATGTCGTTGGCGACGCAAACCTTGCCCGTCGCGTTGCAGGCGGTCGATGCGCCGTCGAGGTCGAGCTTCGGTCCTGTACCGCCATCGGTCTTGAAGCCGTTGTCGCCGGTGGAGCGCCCGCACGAGGCTGCAATTGCGAGGGAAAGGACCAGAGTTGCGAGGGTTGAGGTACGGCGAAGCATTCGGGGCCAGGATGGTACCCGAGACTGCCCGTAGGCGCCCCTCAAATCCCGACAACGCCCAATTATTGGGCCGCGGGGACCTGGGGATGACGCCCTGCGGCGACGTACAAGAGAGGTCCGAGCGCGACCACGATCCCGCCGACGAGGAGCGCGGGGACACCGTAGAGGGTTTCGTGGGCGTTCCGTACAAACGCTGCAATCATAAGTACGGTCGGTGCAACGGCCAGAATACAAATGCCAAGCATTCCGCCCGGAATGCGGAATGGACGTGCAAGTTCCGGCTCTCGAATGCGCAAAACAATGAGTGCAACAAACTCGAGAAGCAAGCTCGTTCCGTAAAGCATCAAATCAAGAATGACAAGCTTTGCGAAGGGCAGCCCCAACGTCGCGAGCCAGGTAGCGCCGCAAAAGATCACGGCGGCGTAGGGGACGCCTCGCGCCGAGCGGCGGCGCAGGAACGGGGGCAACAGGCCGTCCTCCGCGACACGGTGGATGAGTCGTGAGTAGGAGAGGACAAGCGCAGCAAACATTCCGAAGGAGGAAACGAGTGCGCCACACACCGTGAGCTTACCAAGCCACGGTCCGACCTTTTCTGAGGCAAAATCGGCCCAGGATCCGGTCGTCCACCCGCTCGGATCAACGCCGGTGCGCCCCGCGACAAATACCGGAATCATGTAGGTGACGCCAACGAGGATCGTCGCCAGAAAAATGGCACGTGGAAACGTGCGCTGGGCGCCAGGGCCGTGCTCGGCCTCAACGGTGGTTCCGTTGTCCCAGCCCATGAAGTTCCAGAGCCCGATCAACAAAGCCCCTAGAAAATCTGAAGATTCTTTGGTCACCGGCTCTGTATGAAACGACGAACTACCATGGGCGAACATGGGAAGACCGATCCCGGCGACCAGCAGTACAAACGGTAGAAGGAGGAGCGAAGTAAGCGCAACACCCCCTTCACCGACGGCGCCAATCGGCGCGAGATTGACCGCACAACCGGCAAAAACAAAGAGCGCACCGATAAAAAATGGATGTTCGGCGGCCGGCGGCCAGAACCGCGACAGGTAGGCGATGAAAAGCGCCGGATAGATCCCCATGTCGAAGAGGCTCGCGGCGAACGAGAGCCACGCTTCCTGAGCGCCCCAAAAGGGCCCGAGGGCACGGCGGACCCAGGCGTAGTACCCACCCTCCTCGGGGATCGCGGCGGCGAGTTCGGCGGCCATCATCGCGACAGGCATCGCCCAAATTACCGGAACAACTGCAAGAATCGCGAGGCCACGCCCAAAACCAACTTTCGCAACGAGCTCTTCAAGGCCATACGGCCCGCCCGCCACCATCAAGTACATCGCCGCCGCGAGGGCGCGGACCCCAAGGCCGCGACCGGTGGAACGTGTGTATTCCTCATCCATCATCGGGACAGCGTTAGAGCATTTCTGAGGCTTTCGTTGGGAACTTCCGGCGTTTGACCCGCCAAGCGGCGGCTAACGATGCCGGACGCGTGTTTGAGGCATTTTTACCCCCGACCGAGGAGGCTTCCGGTACTTTCCCGCCCGTTATGGCCCAACACCCACAGGCAGCCCTCGTCCCCTCCGGCGGTAACGCGCTCGCCGCGCCCCCGGTTCAACATACCATCGAGCACGGCCCGAGCTTCGCGATGCTGAAGGTGGCGATTCCGCCGAACCAGACGCTCATCGCAGAAGCCGGCAGCATGGTCGCCCGCGACGCTCACATCACCATGGATGTGAAAATGAACGCCGGCCGCAACGCGGGCTTTTTCGGAAAGTTGAAGGCGATCTTTATCGCGTTCATCCGAAAGGCCGTCGGCGGTGAAACCTTTTTCGTCAACCATTTCTCCTCCCCCCAGGGGGGCGCGGTTTGGGTAGCCCCCGGTCTGTCCGGGCACGTTCAGCACCGACGACTTGCCGCGGGTGAGTCGCTCATTCTCTCATCCGGCGCGTACCTTGCATCGATGGGAGACATCGATCTTGCCCTGAAATTTGGCGGACTTAAATCCCTTCTCGCGAAGGAAGGCGCCTTCATGCTCCAGGCGAGCGGCCCTGGCGAACTGTGGTTCACCAGCTACGGCGGCATTCATCCGATCGACGTCAATGGGACGTTCGTCGTCGATAACGGACACCTCGTCGGCTACGAGGGGAATCTTCAAATGAACATCAAGTCTGCCGGCGGCGGATTGATGGGCTTCATGGCCTCCGGCGAAGGGCTCGTCTGCGAGTTCAGCGGCCAGGGTCGCGTCTACATTCAGTCGCGCAACACGAGTTCGCTCGTTTCGTGGCTTTCCCCGAACTTGCGCTGAATCAAAGGCGGAAAGAAACCATGCAAATCGATATCGCCTATCGTCCTGCGCACTCGCTGGCCAAAGTCTACTTGAACCCGGGAGAGTCGATCACCGCCGAATCGGGCGCGATGGTCGCCATGAGCACGAATATCCAGCTCCAGACCGGCTCGGGCGCGCCCGCAGGCGGTGGCCTCATGTCCGGCCTGATGTCTGGTTTGAAGCGCATGCTCGCCGGCGAGAGCTTCTTCCGAAATACCTTCACCGCGCAGCAAGGCCCTGGCGAGGTTCTCCTCGCTCAGTCGCTGCTCGGCGACATGAAGGTCCTGGAAATGACGCCGACCGGCTACGTCATTTCTTCGAGCGCCTATATTGCGTCGACGCCGCAAGTCCAAATCGACACGAAGAACCAGGGCTTCAAGGGGTTCTTCTCGGGAGGCGGCATGTTCATGATGGCCGCTTCCGGCCCCGGCCAGCTCCTTGTCGGTGGTTTTGGCGGAATTTCTGAGCTTGTTTGCGACGGAAACCTCGTCATCGATACCGGGCACATCGTCGCTTTCGACGCGAATCTCACCTATCAAGTCACGAAAAGCGGCGGCGGCTGGATCGCCTCGTTCCTCTCCGGCGAAGGGCTCGTTTGCCGCTTCCAAGGGCAGGGTCGGATCTGGATTCAATCGCGAAACCCGCAAGAGTACGGCCAGGCCATCGGTGCCCTTCTTCCGGCCAAGGAGCAATGACCATGCGTTTCGACATGCTCGACAAACCGGATTTCACGATGGTTCAAGCGACCTTCGACGGCCCCGGCGAACAGTTCGTTCTTGAAGCCTCTGCAATGGTCGCCAAAGACTCCGGCGTTCAAATGCAGACGAACATGCGCGGAGGCCTCGGCGCCGCGTTGAAGCGTGCCGCGCTCGGCGGGGAGAGCTTCTTTCAGAATACGTTCACGTCGTCGGCGGCCGGCGAGCGTTTGTTCTTCGCGCCTGGTCCGGAAGGTGACGTGGAACGGCTCGATCTCAATGGGCAATTCGGGCTGATGCTTCAGTCCGGCGCCTTCCTTGGTTCGGCCCCGTCGGTGACGATCGACACCAAGTGGGGCGGCGCGAAGGGCTTCTTTTCGAGCGCCGGCGCCGTTCTCCTCAACTGCACCGGGCAAGGGCCCGTTTTCTTCGCGAGCTACGGTGGCCTTCACGCGGTCGACGTCGGCCCCGCCGGCTACATCGTCGACAACAGCCACGTCATCGCGTTCACGAGCGGCCTGAACTACCAAGTCGAGCGCGTCGGCGGGATGAAGAGCATGCTCTTCTCCGGCGAAGGCCTCGTCTGCCGCTTCCAAGGGCAAGGGCGCCTTTGGTTGGCCACTCGGAACGTTTCGTCGCTCGTCTCGTTCCTCGACCCGTATCGACCGGTCAAGACGAAGTCAAACGGTTGACCCGTGGAAGGCCAGGCGAAATCGCCTGGCCTTTTCGTTCGTTTCGCAAATTTCAGACCATTGATGAATAGCCGCCCCTCCCACTCGTCTGGGCGCCGCTCTTTGAAAGGACCGTCCATGAAACTCGGAAAGCTCTTCGCCACCCTCGCCCTCGCGGCCCCGCTCGTCGTCGCCACCCCCGCCTTTGCGGACGATGCATGGAAGGCAACCGCCTCCTTCACCTACTCGGGCCAGGCGGCCATCAAGATCGTGGAGCCTAAGGGGATGAAGGTTCTCTTCACGGGGAGCGACGGAAAACCGGCGGAGGACACCCTGCCGGCCGTCATTTCCGTGGCGAACCAGGATGCGTTCATTCCCGTCACGTTCGTTGCCGAGGACGGCAGCAAGCACACGGAAAAGTTCGAAGTAAAGCGCGGACAAACGACGGAAGTTCACGTTGTTTACGCACCGAAGGGGGCCGCCGCCGCAGCTCCGACCGCCGCGCCGGCCCGCAAGGTTATTGGCCACCTCGTAAACGCCTCGGCCGTCTGCCCGAACAGCAAGGGCTGGAATGCGCGCCTCGACTTCGTTGGCAAAGTCGATGGAAATACAGCGGCTTCCATCACCGTCGGCGCCGACAAAAAGGTCGATGGCGAAGTTCGTGTCGGCGAGTATGACGTGCGGGTCTTCACCGACGACGGGAAGAACAACTTCTCTTTCTACAAGAGCTACGCTGTCACGATTTCGAAGGATAACTTCCGCCTCGCTTGGGGCTGCGACCGTGCAAATCCAAAGCCGGTCTTCCTCGCCCAGTAAGCGCCGCGTACATAAAAGGAGAAAGGGTCACCGGACAGCTCGGCGACCCTTTTTCATTCCATGGTTCAAAGGATCTTGATCGGCATCGGCACAGGATGATCGTGGGTCGTCTTGTCGCCAAACCGCCCGGTTCCGTTCGCCCCCCAACAGCGCGACCCGCCGTCCTTTTGGGCGGCACATGCGCCACGACCGCCAACGACAAGCCCCGTCACCTGAAAGGCGCCGAAGACCGGCTTTGCGAGAAGGGCGCGGTCGGTCGTTCCGTCGGCGAGTTGATGGACGTCGTTTGCTCCCCAGCACCCGATCGTCTCGTCCCTGCGAAGGACGCACGTGAAATCGGCGCCCGGATGAACGGAAACGGCTCCGCTCACGTTCGCGACGGCGACCGGGAGCGGCCGATCGACGTCGGTACCGTCGCCGAGGCGCCCCGAGCCGTTGGCGCCCCAACAGAACACGGCGCCGCCTGCATCGACGGCACAGGCGTGCCGGTCGCCGACTCCGACCTGAAGGATCTGCGCAAGGCCCGAAATCTCTTCAGTTTTTGGACTCTCAAACCCGTCCTCGACGCGGGCAACGCGACCGTCGTCGCGCACGACGAACAGCCCGAAGGGGCCCGACGCGAGCGCCGCAACGCGTGGTGCATCCAAGGGGACCGCGTTGGCGACGCCACCGAGTTCGACGCAACGCACGCGCGCATCTGCGGAGCGACCACAGACTCGAACGCCAGCGGTCTCCGTGCGGAGCGCGATCTGGGTAACGCCGGAAAGCTCGGGAACTGCAGTAAAAAAACCATTCCCGAAGTTGCGTTTGCCGCCGACGCAGCGCACTTCCGTCGCCGTGCGGAGGCAACTTGCACCGGCCGACGCGGCAACTTCGAGCACGTCGGCGGGGGCGTCCGGCACCAGCCGCGGGGCCGGCGACGGCGATCCAGGAAGCCCGAAGCCGAGCGCCCCGTTCTCCGCCGACCCGGCCGTCCAGACCCCCTTCCCTTTCGTTGCGATCACCGCGTGATCGGCGGTCAGCGC
>JAAFHJ010000165.1 GCA_013298325.1 Myxococcales bacterium
ACGACGATCGGCGCCTCGAGCTGGGGACCGTTCTCGAACTCCTTGACCGTGTAGGTTGCACCCGGTTGCCCGGCGTCCGTGGTGAGTTCCTGTCGGATCTCTTCGAGGTGTTTCGAAATTTCCTTCGGCTCTCGCGTGGGGAGTTCGGCAAAAATCTCCGCGGCGGAGGCCTGTTCGTTCTTCGGAGTGACGTTGTAATAGACGAGCGGTCCCCCTTTTCCTACCGAAGTCGCCACGTTGCGCGCCCCGTGGGTGCGCAGGACCTCCTCGGCACGCGTGCTCGCGTCGAGGGTTGCGTCGAGGCTCGCCCCTTCGTTCAGGGAGATGAGCACCTGAAACTGGGGAATCCCTGCTTTGGGGAAGACGGAGAACCCGATTTTTGGGATGAGGGCAAGGGTCGCGACAACCACGATCGCGGTCGCAAACAGTGCCATCTTCTTGTGGCGAAGTGCACGCACAAGGACCGGACGATAGCTGCGCTCAATGACCCAAAGTAGGCCGCGTAAAACCGCGTTCCCGTGCTCGTTCTCCGGCTTCAGGAGGCGGCTTGCGAGGAAGGGGACGAGCGTGAGCGATACCACGAGCGACGCGAGGATCGTGTAGACGACCGCTGCCGGGAGCGAACGGATGAACTGGCCCGCCGTCCCAGGAAGGGCGAGAAGAGGAAGGAATGCGAAGACGAGCGTCGCCGTACACCCGAGGACGCTCGGCAGCATTTGCAGCGTCGCCTTCTCGGCCGCCTCCCGCGGGGAAAAGCCGTCGCGCAGGTAGCGGGCGATGTTCTCGACGACGACGACTGAGTCGTCGACCAGGAGCCCGAGGGCGATGACAAAGCCGACGATGCTCAATTGATTGATGGTGAAACCGGTCAGATGAAGAGCGGTGACTCCGAGCAGAAGACTCGTTGGAATCGAGAGCATCACCACGAAAGAGGCGCGCGTCCCCAGCGGGAGCAGCGTCAGCAGGACGAGCGCGATCGCGATGGCAAAGTCGCGTGTGAAGCCGCGGAGCCGATGGCCGACGTTGCCCCCCTGATCGAAGCCGCGCCGGAGGACGAGTCCCTCGGGGATGTGCGCCTCCTCGTGCAGGAGGTCGGTGGCGAGCCGGGCGCGGACGTCGAAAATGTCGGTCCCTTCCTTTTGGGTGAGCCCGAATAGGATGGCGCGTTCGCCATCGAAGCGCGCGAATGCATTGCTTTCGCGGTCGTGCAGGCGGACGCGTGCAACGTCGCCGACGACGACCTTCGTCGTCCCGCCGCGGGGGCCGCCAGCGACGCGGACGACGGTCGCTTCGATTTCGGCGAGGCTTCGATAGTCGCCGCTCGTCTTCACGGCGTAGCGCTTCGTCCCCGCGTCGACGCTCCCCGCCGGGATGTTCCGCGCTTCCGCGGTGATGGCGCCCACGACCTCATTGGCAACGAGCGGCGGCCGTATCGCCGCCATTTTATCGAGATCGAGCGCGATCTCGATTTCACGCCCGGGCTGTCCGTAGGTCTTCACATCTTTGACGCCGGGGAGTGTCTCCAGGTGCTTCCGGAGCCGCGTCGCCTCCGCGTCGAGGGTTGCGCCGTCGGCACCACGGGCGACGAGCGCCAGCTCCTGGAAGACGACATTGGATGCGGAGAACCGCTCGACATCAAAGCGCACAATTCCTTCGGGGAGCGACGGCCGAAGCGCCGACGTCTCACGCAGGACGTCGTCGCGCTTCCGATCCGCATCCGAGCCGGCGGTGAACTCGACGGTCGTAAGGACGACGCTCTCGCGTAGCTCGGACTGTAGCTTTTTGACGTCTCCGAGCCCTTTCAGGCGCGTCTCGAGCGGGTCGGCGACGAGGCGTTCAAGGTCCCCCGGGGAGGCGCCTGGAAGCACGGTGACGACGGTGAAACCGGCAATAGGAATGATCGGATCTTCCCCCTTCGGAATGCCGAAGAAGGACGATAGACCTATCGCGATGCTCGCAAGAAAGAGCACCAGCGTGAACTGCCAGCGGCGTACCGCGAAGGGGATCACGGAACTGAGGTTCATCGTGAATCTCCGTGAGATGTGTGACTGTTATCGCGTTTGATGACGACTTCCACGCCGTCCACGAGCCCCTCCGCCCCCGCGAGGACGACGTCGCCTTCGGGGAGCCTCTCGGCAAGTAGTGCGACGCCGTCGACGACGCGCGCGATCACGACCGGCGTCCGATGCACGGTGTTTTTTGCGTCGACGAGGAAAATCGTTGCATGATCCCGGTTTTCGCCAACGAGCGCCCCCATCGGCACGGAAGCCGCCGCTTGGATCGGGACGGAGACATCGACCTCGGCGGAGAGGCCGCTTAGCGCCGGGAGTTCGCGATTTTCCGGCGCCAGGAGAACTTCCAGTTCAAACGCGCCAGTTCCCGGCGCAGAGGCGCGCGGCTTCTCGCCAACGACGGCCACAAAGCGTTTCCCCGGGAGGGCGGGGAAGGTCACGGTCGCCGCCGAGCCAGGCACGGCGGCGAGGGCATCGCGGTCGGCGATTGCCATGCGAACGACGAAGCCTTTTTCGGCCCCTTGCAGGTGAAACGCTGGGAAACCAGCAGCGATCACGGCACCACGCTCCGCGTAGCGCTTGGTCACAAAGCCGTCGTCGGGGGCGACCAGGACGCTCCGCCCCTGAACATCACGCACTGCACGAAGCTGCGCGCGGGCCACGTCCCTGGCGCTGGCGGCGTCGTCCCAGGTGGCGCGCGGAACGGTCTCTTTGTTGTAGAGTACATCGACGCGGGCGAAGTCCCGCTCCGCCTTCGCGAGCCCCGCTGCCGCTGCCGCCGCCTGCGCATCGACATCGGCCGCTGCGAGCGTGGCGAGGACCTGCCCCCGCTTTACCGACGCCCCTTCCTCAACCGCAACGCTGGCGACAACGCCGCCAAGCTTGAAGGCGAGGTCGGTCTCGCGCTTCGCAGCGAGGGGCCCCGCGCCAAGGACGTGAACAACCGTCGGCCCGCGGAGCGGTGTCGTCACGGTGACACGCGGTCGAGCGTCGGCATTCTTCGGAGGTTCGGCCGCTTCCGATGAGGCACATGCGGTCAGAAAAGCTGAAGAAACCACGATGCCGAAACGCGCTATCGTGCGCGCGGAAGAGGTGCTTTGCGACGGCGAGGACATGACGACTCCATCGCCCGCTCGGCGGCGAGCCGGGGGCGTTTCAAGGGGAATGGGGGGCGCGCGGGACGGGCGCGCGACCACGCGTGAACGCCTCGGCCATCAGCCAGCGGCGAACACGCCTGCAAACGTGCAGGTACGACGTGCCGAACCTGCATCTATGCAGCTGGCAGTCGACACCGACTTCTCATCGCCCGTGGCGACGAAGGTGCCGTGCGCTAGCTCTTTTTCGAACTCTTTCGAGTCTTTGTCGGCGGCGTTATGGCGGGGGCTGGAGCACTCCGTCCCATCGCAGCGAGGGACTGCAGCGACGCCGGAGACGGCGGGCCCACCTCGAGGGGGGCGGTGTACCGGCGCAGAATGCCGCGGAGCGCCGTCTCGATCGCTTCCCGTTCTAGAAGGTCGAAGGGGCACCAGGGGAGCGTGTTGAGCTCCCCCTGGCAAATGCGGAGGCTCGCGACGCCGTGGCAGGCGGCGTGGAGGAGCTGGCAGACGAGGTCGACGTCGGTCAACTCAGGACGGAAGCAATCCTGCTCCATCGCGTAAGCGACCGCGCCGCGGATGAACGAGTACGCGTCTTCTTCCGGCGTGCCGGCGCCGCCCGGCGGTTTCCCTGGGCAGGCCGGATCCTCAAGAATTTCCGCGGGTAGCGGCGTGAGGAACATCAGCCGGTAGTGGTGGGGGTGCTCCTTCGCGAACGTGAGGTAGGCGTGCCCGGCGGCGCGGAGCCGCTCCACCGGGTCGCTTACCGTCCCGGCGGTACCGAGGGCGCGCGCGAAGGTGAGGAAGTCTTCCTCAAGGACTGTTCGGAGGATCTCCGTCTTGTCCTTGAAGTGGAAGTACAGCGCTGCCTGCGAGTACTCGATGCGGTCTGCCACGCGCCGCATGGTGACCGCATCGACCCCTTCGGCAGCGAACAGGTCGCGCGCAGCGTCGAGGATCCGTGCGCGGAGTTCTCTCCGCTCCCGTTCCCGGCGTTCCGTCGAACCCATACCCACTCCTTTAACAGCGTTCAAAAACGTGTCAACGATCAGAGTGAAAATTCTGAACGTCGTTCAAACTATGGCCGTCGCTTTTCGCGACACTTCTTGGTCTCGTCCCGGCGAAGCGCCGGATCCGAGAACTTGTTCGCGGTGCCGCGAGATTTCCTGGTGCCTAGCCGCGGGCGCGGACCTTCACCGTCCGTCCGACGAAGTCGAGCATCGAGCGGAGGTCGTCGTAGTCGGGGTGTTTCATGCGAATCCAGGCGTTTGCCATGTAGCCGGCATCGACCGGCTGGGTCGGCGTCCCCGGCGGCGGCAGGTGCTGATCGAGGATCCAGTGACCATAGCGGCGGTGGAGTTCTTCCAGCCCCTCGTAGCCGGCAATCACGCCGTCGCGGTCCGGCCGGAGGGCGATGATGCCGGCGGCGAAGCGACGGGAGAGCTTCTGGCTCGGGCGCCCGTGAACGACCGCCATTGCCCACTCGCGGTAGATGTCGATCTCATTGCTCGCGGCGTACAAGTCCCAGGCGCGTACACCCGGCGGCCGGCACCCGATTTCGCTAAATTTGAGTCCCTTCGGACCGAAGAACCACTCCATGTGCGTGGCCGACGTACCGATGCCGAGCGCTTCGATCACCCGCTGCCCCATCGCCTTCACTTCGTCGTAGCCGGACACGGCATCGACGCGGTTAGTTGCGATAAATTGCGGTGAAATCCACCGGTTGCGCATCGCCTCTAGGACGTTCGGATAGTAGTGGGTCACGAACTCGTGGACGACGCGGCCGCCGATCGTGATCGTGTCGTAGAACCCTTCGTGGCCTTCGATGAACTCCTCGACGGCGATGTCGCGCCCCCGCCGCTCGGCAAGGGCCCGTTCAAGTTCGGCGACGTTGTTCACGCGAACCGTCCCCGCCGCGCCCGCGCCGTCCCGGGGCTTGACGATTAGCGGAAAACCGACGCTCGCCGCAAAGGCTCGAATTTCATCCGCATTGTCGCTCCCGAGCGATTGCGCGCACGGGATCCCTGCGGCGCGAAGCGCCTCCTTCATCGAAGGTTTGTCGCGGCAGAGGAAGGTGGTGCGCTCCGTCGTCCCTGGAATTCCGCACCGCTCACGGACGCGCGCGGCGGCACTCACATGAGCTTCGACGACCGCCTCCAAACGATCGACCTTCACGCGCCCCTGGAGCCACCGAACCTTCGCCTCGACCTCGCCGGCGTCGGTGATGTTCCGCACCTGCTCGTAGTGGGTGAGCCAGTGCCGCAAGTCTTCGGAAAGAGACTCTTTTGGGCGCTCACCAATGCCGGTGACGCGCGCGCCGACGGCATGAAGGGCTCGCACGAATTCGCGCTGGTTCGCGGGGAACGAAGGTTCGAGGAAAACGACGTCGACCGGCATTGCGGCACAGTACCGGGTCCTATGCGCCGCGTCACGGGCCGACTGTGTGCAGTATGCATATAAATCGTCGGGCGCGTCGCCGTCGCCGATAGACGGCGTTCCTCCGCCCGAGAAACCGACGCCTGTGGTAGGTTCGGGACCCCTGTGAACGTCCTTTTCGTCTCCTCCGAGGTCGCCCCGTTTGCCAAAGTGGGAGGGCTCGGCGACGTCGCTGCGGCGCTCCCCCGTTACCTTGCGGAGAGCGGAGAGACGGTAAAAGTCGTTGTTCCGATGTATGCGAAGGTCCACGCCCCTGGGCGGACCTTCACGGAAGTCGTTCCAGAAATTCGAATTGAACTCGGCCCCCACGACGTCCGCGTTTCGATTCACACCTGCAAGCTCCCGGGGACCAACGTCGACGTCTATTTCGTCCGTTGTGCGGCACTTTTCGACCGGCCCGGCATCTACGGTGGCGGCGGCGACGAGCACCTCCGGTTCGCCGTCCTCAGCCACGCGTCGCTTGCGCTGTGCCAATACTTGCAGTTTGCACCCGATGTCGTCCACGCCAACGACTGGCAGTCGGCGCTCCTCCCGCTGCTTCTGAAGACGCGCTACGCCTGGGATCGCCTCTTCGCGAAGACGCGCACCGTCCTCACGATCCACAACATCGGTCACCAAGGGACCTTCGACGCGCGCGTTCTCCCCGAAACCGGCCTCGGCGATGGTTTCGGCCTCGTCCACCAGGATGAGCTCCGCGCCGGCCGCTTCGGGTTCCTACTTACGGGCATTTTGCACGCAAATGCGATCACCACGGTTAGTCCGACCTACGCCCGCGAGATCCAGACGCCCGAGCACGGCGTCGGCCTCGACCCGTACCTGCGTCAGCGGCGAGACGTGCTCTTCGGCATTCTGAACGGCATCGACGAAAACGAATGGAATCCCGAAATTGATGGGCGCATCCCGGCCCACTACTCGGACGCCGATCTCGACGGCAAAGAGGCCTGCAAAGAGGCATTGATGACGTCGGCGGGACTCCCCTACCGGCCCCACCTCCCAGTCGTCGGGATCGTGTCGCGCCTCGTCTGGCAAAAGGGCTTTGATCTCTGCATGGGGGTTCTCCCCAAGCTCCTTGAGCAGCGCGCCTTTCAGCTCGTCACGCTCGGCACCGGCGAGCCGAAGTACGAGGATTTCTTTCGAGCGCTCGCGCGAAAATTCCCCCGTCAAGTTGCCTACTTGCCCGCGTTCAGTGAGAACGCTGCCCACCTCATCGAGGCCGGCTCCGACCTCTTCCTCATGCCGTCCCGCTACGAGCCGTGCGGCCTGAATCAAATGTATTCGCTCCGTTACGGGACGTTGCCGATCGTTCACAAAACGGGCGGCTTGGCCGACACCGTTTGGAACGTCGATTTCCGAAGCGGTCGTGGAACCGGCTTCGTCTTCGATCACTTCGACGAAACCGGACTCGCGTGGGCCCTCGGGCGCGCACTCGATAGTTGGGGTACCGGCGATGGTGCCCAGCGGGAGCGCTGGAAGCACTTTCAACGGAACGGCATGCGACTCCCGCTCGGCTGGGATCACCGCGTTGGCGAATACCGGCGCCTCTACCAGCGCCTCGCCTGACTCGACATTTCGCATCAGAACCGCGCAGGCACGTCGCTGCGCGGTTCCTTCTTTTTGTGCGAAGATCGTGGGCGATCGAGCGGCGATGCAGACTCGACAAAACCTTTCCAGTATGAAATGTTCGTTTTGAGGCTACCGATCGGTTTGATATACTGCGTTATCGAATTTGAAAAAGAAAATCAAAACTTTGTCGTGTGCGTCAAAACGTCTCTAATTGGTCCCCGTTCCGTTCGTCCCCCCTTGCACGATCGTGGACCGTCCGTTAAGCGAGCGCCGTGAACCGCATTTCGACGAAACAGGTTTCGGGTCGCCTCGCACTCCTTGCACCGCTATTCGCGGCGCTGCTCGCCTGCACGGGAGAGGTCGCCGCCCCTGGCAGCGACGAAGCCGACGCCGACGTTGTTGAAACGGACGCGGGGGACGAACCGACCGATGGGGGCACGACCGACGCAGGCAAAGCCGACGCAGGGACCCTCGATGCGGGAACGGTAGACGCAGGAGGCACCGACGCAGGGACAGCCCTCTTCCCGCGCGTTCGTGCCATTGTCCGTGCAAGCTGCACGAACTGCCACGGCAACTTCAACACCGACTCTCAGATCGCCGCCGACCACGTAAACATCGCCGCTCGGGTCGCTTCGGGGAACATGCCCAAGCGCAGTACCCTCGTCGCCGCCGACAAGAAGACGATCGCCGACTGGAACGCGAAAGGGGGCCGCGTCACCGACTGAAGGAGGTGCACGTGCCACGAAGAAGGCCGCCTTTCACGTGTGTGAAGGCGGCCTTTTCTGATTGATACCTGGTTTGAGTCAGCGGTAGTGGATGCGCATCGTCTCCACGACGATTTTGAGCGCGCGCTTGACGACTTCCGTGTCGGGATGGCGGACGATGATGTAGCCGTCCCCCTCGTAGCTATCGCTCTTCGGCTTACCGACGGTCGGAAGGTCGGCCTCCACAAGCACATCCTTGATCGCGTTGTAGGTCTCGTGAATGCCGGTCACGTTGCTCACGCGCCCTTGGCCCTGACCGCGCAAGTAGGCGCAACCTACAGCATATTTGCGATCCCAGCGCTCGTCGGCGCTCCCGTTCACAACGGCGCGCGCCCAGGCGCGGTAGGGGTCGATGTCGTGGGCGAGACCGGTCATACGGGTAATGTTTGCGCCCGGCGGTCGTTGGGCGATCTCGCCAATCACGAGGCTGCCGTCTTCCCGCTGGAACCACTCCATGTGGGTGAATCCATCATCGAGACCGAGCGCCTCAATCGCACCAAAGCCGATCTTTCGCGCCTCGTTGTATTCTGCACCGATCTCCCGCGGAAGCAGGCAACACCACTGGATCCAATCGTTTTCGAGGACGTCGAGGCAGCTCGGCAGGTAGTGGCTGATCGAGTGGGTGCGCGGCTTGCCATCGATGGTGACGGTCTCGAAGCTAAACTCGCGCCCTTTTAAGAATTCTTCAGCAAGTACAGGGTTTTCGCGGCTCGTGCCGAGCCCGCTCACCGAGCGAAGGAGCGCTCCAAGGTCGTTGACGCGGAACGTTGCCTTTGCGCCCATCCCGGCCGGCGGTTTCAGCACCATCGGGAAGCCACAGCGCGCCGCGAAGGCCCGCGCATCGTCGCCGTTGGTGAGGAGGGCGCTCTTGGCGACCGGCAAGCCCGCTTCGCGGAGGGCCGCCTTCATCTTCGATTTGTCGCGGAAAAGCTCGGCCACGCGCGGCGAAGTGCCCGGAATCGCGAACGCTTCGCGCGCCTCGGCGATTTGAACCTGGATCGCCTCAAGAATGCCGACGATCCGGTGAACTTCGCCGTGGCGGCGTTGGAGCACACGGGTCGCGTCGAGAATGTCCTTCCCGGAGAGCGGGTCGGTCACGCGGAC
>JAAFHJ010000166.1 GCA_013298325.1 Myxococcales bacterium
CCGCGCTTGCACGGCCGATTTCGTCGCTGCGCGCGGCAAAAATTCGCGCGGAACTTCAGCGAATTGCCAGTTCCGGTCGCGGAAACGTCCCCTTCCATGCAGCGTTCTCGTTGGCCCTCGTCGACGGGCTCTCCGCGCGCGACCTCGCCGATCGCACGGCGATGCTGAACGATGAGCTGCGAGCCCGGGTCGTCCTTGATCGGGTCCTGCCTCTCGTCGTCGCTGGCGGCGCGGACGCTCGGCGCGGCCTCCCCGCCCTCGCCCCGGCCCTAGACGTGCTCTCACGGGCCGAACGTCATCCCGGGCGCGCGCTCGTACTTCTTGAGGCGCTCGCCCGCTGCGGCGACGAAGATGGGCGAGCGGCGGAGCGGATCGCCGCCTTCGCAGCGACGTCGCGGAGCTCGGAGGCGAAGCGGCCGCTCGTGGAGGGCTTCCTCGCGCTCGCAGATGGTGGCGATTTTTCTCAAGAGAAATGCAGTCTTGCGCCCTTGCTGGAGCTCTCCCACCGACCCGCCGTCGAGCGCGATCCGGTGCGGATCTTTCAGCTTGCTACGGCGGCAGTCCCGGCGGCCGCCCCACTCCTGACAACGCTCGCGAAGACGGCGAAAGACGCAGCGACGCGCGTACGTGCACTCCTGCATCTTGCACGTAATTTTGGCGACGACGAAGCGGCCGCTGCGCTGCGGGCCTTCCCCGCGACCGGCGACGCGGCGGGGCTCGTGGCGGCCGCTCGTTTTGACCTCGGCGATCGCGAAGAGGCGCGCGCCCTCGCCGACGACCTGATCCTTGCAAAGTCGCTCCCTGCCTTCCTTTTTGGCGCCTACGTCCGCGCGAGCGACGAGGCGAATGCGGCGGACGCAAGCCCGCTCCTCACGGAGCGCTCGCTTGCGGCGCTCGTCCGCGGCTATCTCTAGCGGGTGCCTGCTCGCCGAAGGTTGGTCGCCGCTGCCTGGATCGCCCTTGTTTGGGGCGGCGCTCACCCCGCGGAGGCCGGTCCATCGGCATTGAAGGTCACCTTCGACGGCGCGGCGACCTTCACCGAATGGCCGCCGGCCGCGGCGCGAGGTTCTGACGGGCGAGGGCGCGTTCGCATCGTTGGGGACGCCCCGCCGCGCGCCGTCTTTCTTGGGCGAAATTTTCAAGAAGCGCGAGATCTTGGACCGGTCCCCCTCGTCGGCTGCGGGGAGAAGAACTGCGTGCAAAGTGCGCCGATTCCTTTCGTCATCGACGCCGCCGACGCCGCCGCGGTCGCCGCCCTCGACGGTGCCGGCGCGCCCCATCGCGCCCGCCTGGCCACGGTGGGGGACGCATTTTACCTCTACGAGGCGGAGAGCCCGGCCCCCCTCGGCGGCCCCATCACCATTGCCGCGCTCGACGGTGGGACGACGGTCCTCCCGAGAAAACTCGCGGTATTTCGGCTCGATGCGCCACGCGGAACTCCGGAAGTCGCCCTTGATTCCAAGAAGCGCGACGCCCTGATCGATGGCGCGGTTGCCGGAGCCATCACCCTCTGGAAGCCGTGCGGAATCGCGATTGTCCCGTTGCCGGTCCACCGACTGCCGCCGCCGCCGCCGCACCTGCTGAGTTTCGGCGATGAGCTCGGGCTCCCCGCCGGAACAACCCCCATTCATCTCCGCTTTGCGATCAAGACTTCTCCCAAAGAGACGACGTTCGATCTTCTGCTTCCGCCAGGAACGGAACCGGCGGAAGCGGCGGAGCGAACCGCAGAAGCGATTGAAGCCAAAGGCTTTTCTGTGCGCGTACGCCGCCAGCCGCCCGTTGCGAGCGGGGCCCACGCGACCGTCGATCTCGCCGTTCGCGACAGCCGCTCCAACGAGCTTCTTCCCCTCGAGGCGACCGGCTCAGTCAGCTCGGATCCCCACCTCGCCGTGCACATCGGACGCGTCGATCTCGACGATGCCCTCACCCACTTCGACGACGGGAACGCCTACGCGGGGACCCTCGAAGAACGAACGCTCCTCTCCGCGCTATCCCACGAAGGGGAGCGCGCGGGAATTCATGCAGATTACACCGTTCTTGTGATCCCCTCGCTCGGGGGCGACGGACGGGTCGGCGAAGCGTTCCTTCGGAGCGATGGCGGCGCCGTCCACGACACCGTGCTCATCGATCGCGGCGGCCTCCGCGCGGGAATGCCAGGAAATACGCTCGCTCACGAGCTCGGCCACGCCATGCTCGACTTCCCCGGCCACAGCGACGCCTACGGCCACGACACGCCGATGCGGCTGATGGACTCGGACGCGTCGGCGGTCGGCGCCTACGGGCCGCGCCGGCTCACCGCCGAGGAGTGTCGTCGGGCCCGCTCAAACGGGGCATCCCCCAGCAGCACGGCGCGGTGACGTTGAGCAAAAAAAGGCCGGCACTTCTCCCAAAGAGAAATACCGACCTTTCGCGTTTGTCTAAGCCGTTACGCGATTTGAACGAAGAGTTCCGCGCCGTTGGCTTCGATGCGCTCGTAGCCAGAATCGCTACTCGGCGAGGTTTCGACGGTAAGCGTGCTCGCGAGCACTTCGCCAGCGAGCCACTCTTTGCGCGCTTCAAACAATCCTCGAAGGGCGTCGTCGGAAACGGCAATCTTCAGCGCGATACGCGCGGTAAATTCGAGTTTTCGATCCTTGCGGACCTGCTGAATCGCGCTCTTGACCTCACGGAGGACGCCTTCCCGGACGAGCTCATCGTCGAGGCGGGCGTCGAGGACGACGACACCGACGCGGTCGCCGGCCGCCGCAAAGCCCTCTTTGGTGAGGAACTCGCGCTCGACGTCGGCCTCATCAAACGTGACGCCGTCGAGGGTCGCCGAACCGGCCGCCTGAAGCGTCGTCAGGAGTTGGGCGGCGCCGGCATCATCGAGGGCCGCCATCGCTTTCTTTAGCGTTTGCGCCTCTTTGCCCATGCCCTTCTGGCCGAGCGTCCGGAAGTTTGGCTTCAGCTTGTAGGTGACGAAAGTGCCGGCCTCGTCGTCGCCGGGGAAGGCGATTTCAAGGACGTTGAGCTCCTCGGCAACCAGCGACGCGTAGCTTGCGAGATCGGCGCGGAGGGCGCGGTCGGCGACGACCAAGTGGGCCCGGCGGAGCGGTTGGCGGGTCTTCGTCTTGGCGTTCGTGCGGACTTCGCGGCCGAGTCCGACGAGCGCGCGAACGGCCGCCATCCGCGTCGCGAGCGCCTCGTCGCGGGCCGGGAGCTGGTCGACGGAGGGCCAAGATGCAAGATGCACCGATTCACAGGCGCCGCGCACGCCCGAGCCACCGACGAGGTTCTGGTAAATCCCCTCGGCGAGGTAGGGCGTGAAGGGGGCGAAGAGCTTCGCAAGCGTCACGAGACAGGTGTAAAGCGTCCCATACGCTGCATTTTTGGCCGCTTCCACCTCATCGGCGGAGGCCCAGAACCGGTCCCGCGAACGGCGCACGTACCAGTTCGAGAGGGCGTCAACGAAGTCGGTCAGGCGCTGGGTCGGCGTGTACGGATCAAAGCCGTCGAGACCGGCAGTAACGCCCGCGACAGTCGCGGCGAGCTCGCCGAGAATCCAGCGGTCGAGCTCGGTCAGCGTCGTGACGTTCAGCGAGCCGTCGGCGTTCCGCGTCGTGTCGGCCTTCGGATCCCAGCCGTCGATGTTCGCGTAAATCGTGAAGAAACTGTAGACGTTACGCAGCTTGACGAGCGTCTCTTTCTGGAAGGACCGCACGTTCGAGAGCGAATGGCGGGTCGCGTTCCAGGGCGGATTCGACGCGTAGAAGAACCAACGGAAGGCGTCGGCCCCCGGCGCCGGCGTCGCCCGATCCCAGAGGAGCACCCGCTCATCTGCCGGGAAGCCGGGTACCTCGACCGGCTTGACGTCAGGCTTTCCGGTGACCTTCACGCCGAGGGCAGCCTGTTCGGCGGCGGCGAGGACCATGACCCGGCGCCCCAGCTTTTTCCCGGTCGCGAGCGTCACCCGGCACTCGGCGCCATCGACGCCGACGAGGGTGACCGTCGCGCCGTCCAGGAGATCGAGGCCGTCGAGATCTTCCTTCGCGATGAAGGCGGTCCCCGGCTTTGCCTTCACGGCGTCGGTCTCGGCGAGGACGGCGAAGTCCATCTTCACCGCGTCGATGACGAGGTCGGGGGGCGTGTAATTCCCCTTCGACTTCGACTCCTTCTTCCCCTCTTTGTCGGAGACGTGGCCGAGGACGATGCAGGTCTTGTAGGGGTGTGCCTTCACCGGCGAAAGCCCGTACTTGGCCCGCGTCTCTTCGTCGAAGATCAGCGTCGACGTCATCAGCAGCGAGTAGAACCAACCGCGGGTCTGATCGATCGCTTCCGAGATAAAGTCGGCGGGGAAACTCGCTTTGAAGGCATCGTGGTTGTGGTGGGGGAAACCGTGCTGGGCGAAGGGCATGCAGCCCGAGTCGAACCAGCAATCGATCACTTCAGAGACTCGGCGATAAACGCCCGCTTCTCCGGGATTTTCCCAGGTCACCGCGTCGATCCACGGCTTGTGGACGATGAGGTGCTCGCTCAGCGTCGGATCGGCCGCTTTGGCGGCGTGGAAATGGTCGAAGGCGTTCGGGTTCTTTGCGAGGATCGCCTCGACGGACGACGGCGCTTCCATCTTCCCGGAGACGTCGTTGAGCCAGACATTGAGCGGCGTGCCCCAGTAGCGCTCCCGCGAGAGGGCCCAATCGACGTTGTTCCGCAAAAAGTCCCCAAAACGCCCCTCTTTGATGTGGGGCGGGAGCCAATTGACTTCCGCGTTGTTCGCGAGCGCTTCCTTGTTGAGCGCCGTCGTACGGATGTACCAGGCGGGGCGCGCGTACTGGATCAACGGGTCGTTGTCGGCGCGCCAGCAGAAGGGGTACTCGTGGCGGTACTGCTCGGCAAATACGAGAATTCCCCGCGCTTTTAGCTCCGCCTGGAGCTCTTTGTCGCAGTCTTTGACCCAGCGCCCCGCGTAGGCGGTGAGCTCGTCGATGAAAGTTCCGTCGGGCTTCACCGCGCAGAAAAGCGGCAAATCGGGGTGGGCGGCGAGGAGCTTCCGGTGGGCTTCGTGGTCGTCTTCGCCGAAAGCGGGCGCGATGTGGACGACGCCGGTGCCGCTGTCGAGGGTGACGAAATCGGCGGCGATGACCGTGTGGATCGGACCGCGCGTCTCGCCAGCGTAGAGATCAAAGGGGGCCGTGTAGCCGAGACCGACGAGCTTCGAGCCGTCGACCGTCCCGAGGATCGTCGCGTCCTTCTTGATTTTCTTGGAGAACCCTTCGACGAGCTTCTCGGCAACGACGAGCTTGCGCCCGTCGAGGTCAACGACAGCATACGTGTAGGATGCACCGACCGCCGCGTACATGTTGGACGGGAGCGTCCACGGGGTCGTCGTCCAGACGAGGAGGCTCGCCCCGTCCAGGAGCGGATCGCCGGCCGCCCTCAGGGGAAAGGAGACGTAAACGCTCGGATCATCGACGGTTTTGTAACCCTGGCCGACCTCTCCCGAGGAGAGCGCGGTGCCACCCTGGGCCCACCACCAGACGACTTTGTGCCCTTGATAAAGGAGACCTTTTTCGAAAAGCTGGGAAAGAGCCCACCAGACGCTCTCCACGTAGCGCTTGTGATAGGTCACGTAGGCCTGCTCGAGATCGACCCAGAAGGCGATGCGATCGGTGAGCTTCTCCCACTCGCTCTGGTAGCGAAAGACCGAGTCGATACAGCGTTTGACGAAGGGCTCGACGCCGTAGGCTTCGATGGCAGCTTTCCCGTGGATTCGCAGCTCTTTTTCGACTTCTACTTCGACGGGGAGGCCGTGCGTATCCCAGCCGGCGCGGCGGGCGACGTGAAAGCCTTGCATCGTCTTGTAACGGGGGAAGATGTCCTTCATCGCTCGCGTAAGGACGTGCCCGTTGTGGGGCATCCCGTTCGCCGTCGGCGGCCCTTCGTAAAATACGAATTCCGGTTTCCCCGCGGTCTGCGCGAGACTCTTTTCGAAAATCCCGTTCTTTTTCCAGAACGCAAGAATCTCTCGCTCTTCCTTCGGGAAGTCGAGTTCTCCAGGGACGGGCGCAAAAACGGGCTTCGACATGGCGAGCCCCTTACTACAGCTCGGTGCCTCGTGGCGCGTTTGGCAAGAACTCCGCGCCGTCTCCCGCTTCGCGGACGGACGCGTTTGGCAAGAACTCCGCGCCGTCTCCCGCTTCGCGGACGGACGCGTTTGGCACGAGCTCCGCGCCGTCTCCCGCTTTGCGGACGGACGCGTTTGGCAAGAGCTCCGCGCCGTCTCCCGTCAATGGCGCGTGAGATCGTCCGCGAGGATGACCGAGGGCTCCGGCGCATCGGTCGCCGGCGTCGAGGCCGGCGCGAGCTGACCGCGCGCCACGCAGTCGCGAAAGAATCGCGCAGGGACCGGTGCGAGGCGCTCCCCGTCTCGGCTGCTGCAGGTGAGGCGAAGTTTTGCGTCGACGAGCAAGAGCTCCCCGCGAAGGAGCCGCTGATGAAAGCGGATCGACGACGAAGTGGCTGAAACCAAACGTGTTTCGGCCACGACCGACTCGCCGGAGCGCGCCGGCGCGATGAGCTTCAGGTCGAGCTCAACCAAGGTGAATGCGAGCTTTTCGCGGGCTTCAAAGGCAGGATAGTTGAAGCCACAATCGGCATAATAGCCGAGCCGAGCCGCCTCAAAGAAGGCGAGGTAGTCGGCCGGCGTGACAACACCTTCCGAAACCACGATCGGATGGCGGTGCGAGGCGGCGACGGTCGTAGCTCCCGAAGGATTCATGGATGCCGCTAGCAAACCGCAGCACTCGCGCGAATTCCACTACAAAACGCAGGAAGGGCACCACGGGTGTTCCCGGGTGCCCTCGCCTCGCTTCGTGATCAAACCGCCTCGCGTCGCCGCGAAGCGAGCGCGTCACTTCTTGGCGATCTTCTCAGCCACGATGGCGACGGAGCTATTGAGCGTCGAAACTTTCTCCAGTTCCGAGTCCTCAATCTTGATTTGATATTTCCGTTCAATCGCCGCCACGATCTCGACGCCCATCATCGAATCGATGCCGAGGTCCTTGAAGGTTTTGTCGGCGGGGAGTTCGTCGATCTCGGCGATTTCCACAATGAGATCGTGGATTTCTGCGCGAAGTGCGTCGTTGCTCATGGGGTCCTCAGACGGCGAAGCGCTTCTCGACGGCGTCGATGAAGTCGCGGATGGTGACAAGGCCAGCGAGCGCTTCGTCGGGGATCTGGACGGTGAGCTCGCGTTCGAGGGCGCTGATCACTTCAAGCATCCCGAGGGAATCGATGCCGAGCTCGGCGATCTTGGTGTCCTCCGTGAGCACCGGGAACTCGCGCTCGACGATTTCGCCCGCGGTCTTCCGGAACAGCTCGAGGAGTTCTGCGCGACTCTTTGCCATTTTCGTTTCCTTCGTAAGGTTGCTGGCGGCTGGGGATCACCTCCAAGCCGACGAATCCGGCGCTGGTACACAGCTTCCCGGTCGGATGCAAGTCGCCAACCGCGCGCGTTGGCCATTGCGCGCTGGAATCGAGTCCCCAGGACCGGATTTGGAGGGGCTGGCACCGAGCGCCTCCCGGGCATGGGTGCGGCGGAAAGCGACAATACCTTGACAATCCAGGGTCTCGTCGAAACTTTGAATGCGCAACACATGCAATGCGCGCTCCCAAGAGGGCTCTGTCACGAATCCATCACGACAGGGCGTACGCAGGAACGTGTGTAAAAACCTACGCGCTACGCGCAAATTTCGCCGGTACGACGACCCCTTCGATCGCTTGCGAGACCCGATCGTTGCAAGTAAGAGGCGCCGCGTGACAGCACGGGTCTACATCACCGGCGTCGGCGTCGTGAGCTCGATTGGGCTCGGAAAGCAGGCGTTTTACGAAGCTCTGGCGGCGGGGCGGTCGGGCATTTCCGCGATCGCCTCCTTCGACGCATCGAAGCTCGGGCGTTCGCTCGGCGGTGAGGTCAAGCAATTTCGAGCGAAAGACCATCTCACCGCCGCGGAGGCCCGCCGCACCGGCCGGGCATCGGCGATGGCCCTCGCCGCGGCGCGCATGGCGGTCGCCGACGCGAAGATCGCCGACGGGGAGCTTCGCGGACCGCGGACCGCCGTCGTCATCGGGACGACGATGGGCGAGGTCGATGTCCTTGAAATCCTTGAAGATGGCTGGATCCGCCGCGGGACCAACCACGTAAAAAGTGCACTCATTCCCAAGTTCGCATCGACGCTCCTGCCGATTCACATCGCGCGTGCGTTTGGCGCCGAAGGAATGCAGCTCACGCTTCCAGGCGCCTGCGCCGCCGGCAACTACGCGATCGGCATCGCCGCCGATTTGATTCGCACCGGAAAAGCCGACGTCGTCATCGCCGGAGCGACGGAAATCCTTCAGGAACTCCAGTACGCCGGCTTCGTCCGCCTCGCCGCCATGGCGACCGACCGCTGCCAGCCCTTCGACAAGAACCGCCAGGGGCTCATCGTCGGCGAAGGGGCCGGGATCGTCGTGCTCGAGAGCGAGGCCCACGCCGTTCGCAGAAATGCCAATGTTGTCGCCGAAGTTGGTGCGATCGGTATCACCTGCGACGCCTACCACATCACCCGTCCCCACCCCGACGCGACCGGCTCGGTCAGCGCCATGCGGCAAGCGATTTCGCGGAGCGGCCTCACCCCCGCCGACGTCGATTTCGTCAACGCCCACGGCACCGGCACAAAGGCGAACGACCAGGCGGAAGCGAAGGTCATGCACGAGGTCTTTGGCGATCGTCGCGTCCCGATCTCTTCGATGAAAAGCACGATCGGACACTGCATGGGTGCCGCGAGCGCGCTGGAAGCGATCGGCTGCGTGATGACCATTGAAACGGGGATCTACCCGCCGACGATGGGCTACGAAACGCCCGATCCCGAGTGCGACATCGCCGTTGTCGCCAATGAGGCACGCAAAGGGCCTCACGACGTTCTCCTCAACAACAGT
>JAAFHJ010000167.1 GCA_013298325.1 Myxococcales bacterium
AAGGCCTTCCGCACGACGGCCAACCAGGCGGCAAAGGTCATGCTTCGCGCCGTCGAACGCGACTCGCGTCGCGCGATGATCGGCGCCGATGCGTTCGCGATCGATGGGATGGTCCGCCTCCTTCCGGGGGCCTACCAGAGCCTCGTCGCCTTCGCGACGACGCGCATGAAATAACAAACACGGATCTTTGCCAATTTTCTCGCGTGCACTCCACAGGTAGGCGGAGTGCACGGTTCTACGCGTCCGTCCGCGAAGCGGGAGACGGCGCGGTGCTCGACACAAACGCGTCGGCGGCGAGGCGTTTCGCGTAGTTGCGAATGGCGGGGGGCCAGCGCTTGATCCCGGCGAGAAAGGCCGCCTCGTTGCCCGCAAAGAGGGCGCGAAGCACCTCTTCGAAGCCGGGGCGATTTCCAGCGATCGCGCTTAGAATTCGGCTTGTTGCCTCGGCCGCTTTGCGTGCGCGCTGCTTCTCGGGCTCCCGCTTGATCGCCTCTTCGACAAGCCGCCGAAGGGCGGCCGAGAGGCCGTTGGGCTGCTCCTCCAGCCATTCCCAGTGGCGGGGCAAGAGCGACACTTCCCGGGCGATAACGCCGAGCTTGGGGCGCCCACGGGTCGGCTTTTCCTGTGGTGAGGACGCAGCGCGGACCAGCTCTTCGAGGGCGCCGCCACGCAGGTCAAAGTCGACGGCGGCGCCGTCGGCATCCCGGAAGACGAGCGGCTGTTGGCCATGAACAGCGCCAGCGAGGGCACGCAACACGGTCGCGAGATCGCCGTGGGCGAGGAGTTCGTCGCCGACGAAGGCGGTATAGGTCGACATGTGCCCTTTTTATACCCGGAAGAAACGTCCCTCTATAAAAGCCGGGTAAAATTCGTTTCCCGGCTTTTTGCTGGCATGTTTCTATTTATTGCTGGGTAAAAACATGGCCCGTTCACTTCCCGGGCGGCGAACGCGGCGCCGCGAGTTCACCGCGCTGTGACGTTCGATTTGCTAGCGGTGGCCCCCATGCAGCCGAACGCGGTCGCGACCCTTATCTCTTCCGCGAGCGTCTGCGTCGCGGTCCTCTTTGGTTCCCTCACCCTCCGTCAATGGCGACGGGCCCGCTCCCTCACCGCGGCGACCGAGCTCGTACGCACCATCCAAACACCTGATTTTACAAGAAGTATAGCCCGAGTCATGGAGCTCCCCCCGGGGGCCGATCCCCAGCTGGTCCTCGGCGATCCGGAGATGGTCACGGCGATTTACGTCATCACCCACGCCCTCGAGAGCCTCGGCGTACTCGTTTATCATCGGCAGCTTCCCCTCGCCCTCGTCGACCACCTGATCGGCGGCTACGTGCGGGCCGGCTGGGTCCGCGTGGAGCCCTATTGCGCGCGCCGACGCGAAACGATGGGCTCAATGTTTGCCGAGTGGTTTCAATGGCTTGCAGAGAGACTCGACGAGTATCCCGCCGCAGGGAAGAAGCTCGGCGCCGCGGTCGCTTTCCGCGATTGGCGCCCCTGAATCGGAAGGCGAACCGCCGAACAATCGTGATAGCCGTTGAAGCAATGTCCGCCTCGCACCGATTTCGCTTCGCCTCGCTCGCGCTCCTCCTTATCGCTGCCTGCAAGGCGCCGCCGGCACCGCCGACCGCCGCGGCCCCCTCAGCCTCGGAGGCGGGCACTCCGACAAGTGCCCCGAGCGGAACGGCCGCCCCGGCTGCTGCGGCCATCGACGCAACGGCGGTCGGAGGCCCCCTCGTCGACGCTTGGCTCGCCGCGCAAAACGGCGGAGATTTTGCCAAGTATGTTGCCCTCTACGACGACGCAAACTTTCATGGAATCAAACGGCTCGGCGACGGCGGCGAGAAGTCCTACACGTTTGCAACCTGGAAGGCCGATCGCGAAAAGATGGTGCGTGCAAAGGCGACCGTCGTTGCCGATGGTCGTCATTTCGCGATGAAGGGTGACACGCTCGAAGCGACGTTTACTCAGCGCTTTCGGCAAGGTACCTACGAGGACCATGGAAAGAAGGTCCTTTCCTTCAAGAAGTCGAGCCAAGAGAGTGGCGTTTGGAAAATTGTTCGCGAGGAGATGAAAACTTCCGCAAACGGCTTCAACGATCCGAAAGTTGCGGCGAAGGAAGTCGATCTGTCTGCCCGGCCGGGGCCCCTATCGGCGTCTCTTCGCTGGGAGACCGGCAAACCGGTTGCGGACGCTCCGGAGGGCTTCACGCCCCACAAACTTCGCCTCACGATCACCGACGCGAAGGGGAAGAAGGAGATCTACGACCTCTTTCAGGAGGCGAGCGATCGCCCCGTGGAAACCGCTGCCCTCGCCCCGTCGACGACCAAAGGTCTTCTCTTTGAGGAGTCCTTTTGGTGGGCCGGCGCGGGCGACGGTTTTCGCATCGTGGTCGACGCCGATCACCTAGTGGTGAAGCACAAGATCCAGGAAGAGGGGAGCGGCGAAGAGGGGGGCGGTTTCGATGGCGCCTACCTCGACGAGCTACGCATCGCCATCCCAGCGGGGGGCGTGAAAGCGACGAAATAGGCCCGCTTCCTGGGTATCCCCGGGTTCACACCCCCGCGCCGCTCGCTATATTCATTACATTTTCTTCGGCACGATCCCTGATACGGGCGGCGCCGTCTCGTATTCCCCATACCCCTGAGAATGCCCATGAACACCCTCCTCCGCCTCGCCCTCGCCGCAACGCTCGTTCCGACCGCCCTCGCCTGCAGCGGCGGCGATTCCACGACGGGGACCTCCTCGACCGCATCGACGGGGCTCCCGAAGGAAAAGAAACTTTCGGCGATCACCGATGCCGAGGCACAAGCGGCATGTGCGGCAGCTACACGGCCGTTTTCTGCCAGCGAAGAAAAGAACTTCAGCTGCAACACGGGCGGCGTGTTTGCGGTCGCCTTATCGGGTGCGAAGACCGATGCCGACGCGCAGAAGGCGTGCAAAGCGGCCTTCGACGAATGCATCGCCAAGCCGTACACGCCCGACGTCAACGACTGTACGAAGGAGAAGGTCCCCACAAACTTCAAAAATTGTGACGCCCTCGTCAGCGAATACGACGCCTGCTACGCGGAGCAAGTCGCCGCGCTGCGGTCGACCTTTGCGTCCGCTTCCTACTGCAGCTCGATCAAGCTCACGCAGCCCGACGAGAAGCCGGGGCCGGCCTGTGCAGCCCTTGAGCAGAAGTGCCCGGATATCCTAAACGATTCGAACCCCTGAGCCACTCCCGCTCGTGACTCCAAAGGAGGCCATGGTTCCCATGGCCTCTTTCGTTTTGTGCGACCGGCGGAGACTGTCAGGAAACCGACGCTCACGCTGTCACAGGCGTAACGCGGAGCGGCGCGCGCGATTCCTGACGGTCCCGCTTTGGGGCGATTTTGTGAATTTCGCGATCTTTCGGGGTTGGCACGGCATCCGCATAGGGGAAATAGAACCCTAACCGGCACTGAGGGGTAGAGAAACTCGGAACGAGTTCTCCGCACTCACGCCACTGTTCGTGCAGCTGCGCGGCGAAGAGCCGCGCCAAGGAGGACCTATGCGTAGGTTCAAGCAGCTCCGTTCGCTCTGTGTGATCGGTCTCTTTTCGACCATTGCGGCATGCGCCCAGGAGCGCGATCCGATCAATCGTGTTCAGCCACAGGCACTCGAAAAATCCTTCTTCCTTGGAGAGAATCTGAAGGACGTCTCCGATGACCCCGAGTTCCATGTCAAACTTACCTACATTGATAATAGTCAATCCCAGTCAACCTATACCGTCGGCGAGTCGCCAGGCGCCGACCGGATTCGCTGGGAGGTGACCGAGAACCTCCTCATTGCTCGGCGCTCCTATCAGGAGGTCGCCGGGGCAGATACCAAAGGAATTACGAAGGATGGGACGATCGTCGGCGCGTGGAAGATCGAGAGTCACTTCGATATTCGCCGCGAATACAACCCGTCGACCGGCGAAGAGCTGAACGTCGTCGTCGAGAACAGTACCGATCGCGTCTGGCAGGATCGCAAGTACATGCGCGTCGACTGGACGGAAAATCTCGCGAAGAGCCTGATGAACCGTGAGCAGCTCATTTCCAAGTTCTTTGGTGGTGGTCGCTTCTCCTCGGTAAAATGGGAACCGAGCGATCTTCACGGGGAGGATTCGCTGCATTTTGAGCCGAAGGACGGCTATCTCGATTTCACCAATCGCTTTACCGTCGAACAGGAACTCGTCGATCTCGGCTGGGGGAAGCTCCCCGCCTGCCACCTCGAAGGCATCTTTTCTGGGGCGAACACCTTCGACTGCAGCGAGCAAGAATCGAAGGTTCGCTACTCGTTTGCCCGCGTCGATGCGGCGGACGACTTTGAGAGCCTCCAGGACGACGTCGCCTGGAACGAGATCGTCGGGAACCCGGGCGGCGATGGCTCGGGGCTCGGCGTCGGCGGGCAAACGGCACCTCGTTCGGTCTACGACCCCGGCTATGACGTCACCGACGCGTCAACGCATCGTCTTAAGAACATTCATAATTTGTGGGAGAAGTCCCACCAGGCGGTCGCCTGTTCGGAGAACGTCGACGGCGACGGAAACGGCACCGCCGACGCGTGCGAAGCGGAAGTCACCGGGTGGACCGGCCACGGCGGCTCCCGCTGCGACGTGCTCGTCGGCAAATGCACGATCCCGGTGCGCGACCGCAAGCTCCGGACGGTCGCCTACACGATGAACAAGGAGGCGCCGCTCGAGTTCCAAGATGCCGTCGATGAGAATGGCAAGCGCACCGAGGAAACCCGCGGAACCTTGGAACAAATTCCCGAAGCGTGGAACCAGCTCCTGGAGGTCGCCATCGCCTATCGGCGCGAAGCCGAGTGCCGACGGACGAAGGACGGCGACCGGGACGCCTGCCACGGCGAGTACTTCGCGAGCGGCGCCGCGCCGACCGACAAGCCGATGCTCGGCGAAGGGGCCTGGCTCCTCGACACGGTGAAGCCGCAGGCGGTCGACCAAGGGCGTAAGGTCTTGGATGTCTGCCACAATCCGGCGCGCAGCTACGACGACCCGCGCCTCTGTGGGACTCCCGGGACGACCGCCCGCTTCGGCGACTTGCGGCGCCACTTCCTCGTCTACTGGCCCTACCGGACGGCGGCCCCCTACGGCGGCATCGTCGCCTGGGCAGCCGACCCGACGAGCGGCCAAATCCTCGGCACGAGCGCGACGATCATGGGGCGCTCAGCGACGCGCGCTGCCGCCTACCAACGCGATTTGATTCAGCTTGCGCTCGGCGATGTGAAAGCGGAAGACTTCCTGGACGGCGCCCAGGCGGCCCGCTTTGCGGCGACGCTGACCGACCCGCACGGCTCCCCGCTCGCCCGCCTCCCCGAGACGGCTGCCGCCGACGCCCTCCTCGCCGACGCGAAGAGCGGCGCCCTGCGCCAGCGCCTCGGAGCGACGCCGCACACCGTCGACGCAAGCCTCGGGAGCGCCCTCAGCGCCGCCCGCGAGAAGACGGCGACCCAACTCGACTTTGACCAGTTCTTGAAAGAAGATCAGGCGTTTGCCGCGCTCGCTGCGCCGATCGCCGCCTCCCCCGTCGGCGCTCAGTTTTCCGCGGGGCATGCCCCGGTGAACCAGTCGTCCGCGGAGAACTCTCTGCTCGGAAACCTCGACCCGGCGCGCCTCGCCTTTGCGAAGGACTGGTACGCCTCGCGGCTCCACGCGCGCGGCGTCTGCACCCAGGACACTGAATCGCCGCTGGGCAACGTCGATACGGCCGCCCTCGCCCCCTACTTTAAGGCCAAGTATGGCTCATTGAGCGTCGAAGAACGCGGAAAGAAAATTTACGAAGATCTCGTCAAAGAATCGATCAAAGGAATCGGCCTTCACGAGTTTGGCCACTCGATGGGCCTCTACCACAATTTCGCATCTTCCTGGGACGCCCCCAACTACGCGCCCCAGTACTGGCAGCTCCGTACCGACGAGGGGCAAGCGGCGGGCACCTGCACAAGTGCCCGTTCTGGCTCCAAGGATAGCTGCCTCGGACCGCGCTGGCTCGACCCGGCCACCGAGGACGAGATGGGGCGCGGCGACGAGGCGCGGCCGTCGATCGACTACTTTGCGAACACGTCGACGATGGAATACCCGGGTGGCCGCTTCTTTGAAACCCGCGGCCTCGGGACCTACGATCTCTTCGCGATGAAAGCCCTTTACGGGCGCGTTCTTGAAACGATCGATGATCGGGTCATTCCCGCGAAGGACCAGACGCCCTTCAAGTTCCGGACGTGGACCCACCGCCTCGAACGGGACATCGTTGGAAACAATTTTGCCCACTACACGGACGTCGCGCGGGCGCTGAAGGTCTTCGACCCGACCCGCGACTGCCGACCGGCGACCGACGCCGAGAAGGAACGCGGGACCTGGCGGATCGTCCACGGAAAGGTCTGTGCGCCGCCGCCCCACGACCACGCCGCCTGGGAAGATTTCACCTCGGGCCCCCTCCAGGGGACCGACTTCTACGCGACCGCCTGGAAGGTCAAACAGGACGGAAAAACGCTTCTGCGCTGGCCCTACCGCTTCGGCCAGCAGTACGGCGCGAGCGGCTACGTCCATGTGCACGCGGGGGACCTCGGCGCCGACGTCTACGAACTCGTCGGCCACATGAAGGAGCAGTTCGCTGCAGGATACATCAATTACTTCCGCCGCGGGCAGACGGCCCCCTACTACTCGTCGTTCCTCGCGCCGATCGGCGGCGGCGAATTTCACAAGGCGCAGACGCTCCATTGGGAGGTCGCGCAGACGCTGGGGCGCGCAACTCCTGCGGAAATTGCCGCAGATCCCCAGCTCAAGGGGTACGCGCTCGCCGAAACCGAGCTCGTGCGGTTCCTCGTCGCGGGCGCCTTCGCGCCGGAGCCGGGCAACTACGCAGCCACTGCAAACGTTACCCCGCCGGGCGGAACGACGCCGGTCTTTGACCTCAGCACCGGGAGTTCGAACGTCGCCGTGAGCGCCCCCGACGGGCGCTTCATTCAAGTCGAGTTCGACGACACCAAGGGCGGTTCCTGGGACTACACAAACTTCCCGAAACACTATGAATACGAGCGGGAGAAGATCCTTGCGCTCGCCTCCCTCTTTGATGCGCGCCCGTCGCTCTCGACGGTCGCTCGCGAAACGGCCCTCGACGGCCGGGCCCTCCGCATCTCGTTCCGTTCGGCGATGCCGGCGGTCGTTGACGACATCCTCGCATCGGCCCTCGCCGAAGACTGGGACCTCGTCGGCCCTGCCTGGGACAACCCCTCAAAATCGGTCGTCTATCCGCTCCCGGGGACGAACGAGAATGCCGGCGCGCCGCGCCTCTTCGGCAACTTCGGCTACCGGCAGCAGGTCCCCGCGGCGCTCTATGCGAACCTCTTTGCCCGCTACGCGGAAGATCGCGGCCTTCTCGCAAGCCTTCGTATTTACAGGGATGGCGAGGCGGTGAGCCGCTTCCCGGACGGCGAGGCCCGCAAGTTCACCGATCCGACGACCGGCACCACCTACGTGGCACGGGCCCTCGGGAGCCGCATCCGCAACGGGCGCGCCGTCGAGAACGGCATCGGCGCCCGCGTCCTAAGCCACGCCAACGCGCTCCTCATCGACGCCTACGAGGTCGATCGCGGCGCCGACGGGGCGGTCGTCCTCGATGCCTTTGGTCGGGCGACGCCGAAGAAAGCGGCCGATGGGGCGCTGATCCCGCGAGGGACCTCCGCCGACGCCACGATGCGCGTCCAGCGCTACGCCGACTACCTCGGGGTCGTCGACGCGGTCGTCCTGGCGGCACGCGCCGGTCGCGAAGGGGGGTGGAACAGCAGCGACGAGTGACCCACCTGCGTAGGGCCCGTCCGTTCGCGACCGCCAACGAATTTGCTGGCAACGGCGGCGCGAGAGACGGCGGGCCCTTTCAACAAGGCAAGACGGCGATCCCCCGAGGGTCGCCGTTTTGCTTTTTGCCGTGGATCGATGGCGCCCCCCTGGCCCAGGCCAGGCAAAATGCGCCAGGACCACCCCCCATCCGGAAAAAAAGAGGCCGGTTTTCAGCGAATTCGCGTTGGCACGCGGCGTTCAGTGGCGGAGCCCATGGACCGCATCTTCTTCACACCGATGGCTCTCACCCCCGCCAAAACGGAAAGCGCGCTCGGCCGTGTGCGCCGACCGAAAGAGAATTTTGCCAAGCTCTACAGCTACTTGACTGCCGTTGGCCTTGCGCTCGTCCCGGGAGTTTCGCTGGTCGGCGTCACCCTCGCGGACGGTGGCCTCGTCGAGCGGATGACCGGGAAAAGCGAACTGCTCCCTCAGTTTTTTGCCTGGAGAAACAGCCTTTTGGAAGATGCTCTCCCCTTCTGGGCCGTCGGCTGCGACGACGACCTCGACGCGAGCGGCCTTGAGTGGCTCGCCGGCGCGGCGGCACGCCCCTACCTAGGGCTCACCGGGGCGAGTGCACCGTTTGCGGCGACGGGGGTTGCGGGAGAAATCCGGACGGCGCGCCCGAAACTTTTGTCAGAAAATACCGACGATTGGCCGGCAGAGGCGGTGCTCCGCATCGGCGCCGCCCAACCGGCAAAGCGCACGGGGAACGTTCACTACTTGCGGTCGTAGATCGTCCCGCCGCCGACCGTCTTCCGGACCCCTTGCACGGTCGTCCGGAGGAGGTCGATGCGGCCGGGGCCGACGATGGAGAGGTCCCCTTCGACGGTGCAGTCGGTGAGGCTTGCGCTCCCGGCGCCGACGATTTGGACCGCAATTCCGCCCTTTGCGCGGATCGTGCACTTCTCGAGGACGATGCTGTTGCCGCCGACGACGGCGACGGCGGGTTGCCCGTCGGCCGCCTCGTAGGTGCCACCAACAGTGGTCCGCGGCGCGTCGACGGGGACGGCGGTGGCGGCCGGTACCGCGGCAGCGGGCGGGGGCGCGACAGCTACCGCCTTCGTCGGTTCATCGGCCGG